>JAIBAQ010000020.1 GCA_019695095.1 Candidatus Hydrogenedentota bacterium | reverse complement strand
TCCGCGCAGGGCATCGCGATACCCTTCGCGCATGGCATGCATCAGAATCCGGCGGCACATGTAGCCGAAAGGCCGCGTGTTGCTTGCCAGCAACATACACGCGCGGCGGTACACCGGCAGCATCACCTGCGCGGGTCCCGGAAGACCCCAGCGCAGAGGGCCGAGATACCGGTTACGGACCATGTCCGATTGGGTCTTCTCCATCACGCGGGGAAGCGTATGACCTTCGGCATAGTACCGGCGGCGCTGCTCTTCCAGATTCAACGGCATCCAGAGGTAGGCGCAAGCGTCGTCGCAGTAATATCCACGCAGTCCCTGCTGCTCCAAGCGATTCGCCAACTCGATATCGTCGAGCCCAGACACCGAGAATTCCTCGTCGAACCCGCCCGCTTCAATCAACAGGTTGCGCGGAAGACTCAGGTTCCAGAGCCGCCAATCGAGAAAGCGCAGGGGTTGGTCTTTGAGGAAGTTCCGCCTGCGTCCCAGTTCGCGTTCTCCGAGGAAGACCTTCGTATCGGCCTGGGGATGCATGTCAACCTTGCCAATCACGGCACACTCGCCGCCCGCGCGTTCTTGCGCCGCCACATGGCTCTCTACGAGACCCGGTCCCGCCAAAAGGTCGTCATCCAGAAACAAGACCCAACGGCCCGTGGCGGTTTTGATGGCGGTGTTGCGCGCGCGCGAGGTGTTTGTGTCCTCCGTGCGCAACGTACGGATGCGAACCGGCGCGCCCGCCGCGTATCGCTGCATGACCTCGGGCGTCCCATCTGTGCTGCCCGCGTCGACCAGCACAATCTCGAAGCGAGCGGCAGGAAACGTCTGCTGTTCCAAATGCGCCAGAGCCATCGTCAGGAGAGATGCGCGATTACGCGTCACCAAGACGACGGACAAACTCGTGGCTTCCATCGCAACTCCAGTCCCGTTGCACTCTATTCCTGTGGAAACCGAATACACCCCGCGTCATCCTACGCGGCTCACGGGCCTGCGTCAAGGGATGGAAGAAGGAAAACGATGTGAGGACATATGGGTAGCGCCGCAGGCCTGTAACCGCAGCGCGCTGAATCGCAGCCGAGGGCGGCTGCGCCTCAAACGATAGTCGCGGTACTGCCAGGTGTCCGGTTTAAGCCATGTACCCCGGCCGCGCCGACGATTGAGTTACCTCTCTTCGAAACGAGGTACGGAAATTGTCGGGAACGCCGCCGTATCGAAGGGGTCGAGCGGGTCGGTTCCGAAATAGACTTCCACGCCGTCGGGCGCGCCGTCGTTGTCGGAGTCCGCATCGGTCGGGTCGGTTAGGTGTCCGTTCAATCCCTGAATCTCCACCCAATCCGGGATCGTGTCATAGTCCGTATCGGTTCGGTTGGGGTTGGTCACGTAACCGAACAGGCCCGACAACTCATCTGCGTCGGAAATACCGTCCGCATCCGTATCGGGATCGTCGTCAGTAATGGTCACGGTTGCAGGATTCAGCACATTCAGCAGAATCGCGCTCGATGGATTGCTCAAGGTCACCGTGAATGTCTCGTTTGATTCATGCTTCGTGTCGTTGGTGATGGGTACATTAAAGGTCTTGACGGTCTCCGCCGCTCCGAACGTAACCGTATTGCTCACCGCCGGGTAGTCCACACCCGATGTTGCCGTGCCCGGACTGGTCGTATACGTGACCACGGCTGTGTTGCCGGTGCCAGGCGCGTCGGTGAGGCGCAGTTCCAGGGTTGCGGCCAATCCCGATTCGCCAATCGAGTACGTCGCGCTGGAGAAATCGACACCCGGCAAGGGGTCGGTGTCTTGAATCGTCAAGGTTGCAGGATTGTTGGTCCCCGTCAGGACGCCGTACACGGGATTCGACAGCGTGACCACAACGGTCTCGTTCGGTTCCCGGAACGCATCGTCGAGAATCTGGATATTGACTGTTTTCGATGAGTCGAAGGCATTGAACTGCACCGTGCCGCTGGTGAGGGTATAGTCTTTGCCCGCTTCGGCAGAGCCGCCGGTAATCGCGTAGTCGACCGTTGTCGTATTGCCGGGGCCAGGCGCCTCGGAGAGCGAAACGGTAAGCGAGGCCGTGCTGTTTCCTTCGGCGATCGTATACGTGGCCGAGGCGAAATCGACGTCCGGCGCGGTCGGAGCTTCGGCATTCACATAGCCAATATCTTTGAGGACAGCAACTTCGACCGGCGCATACGTGCGAATTGCCACGCCGGAAGCAATGCTGCGTTTCATCACGTACGCGCTACCGATGCCGTCCGACCAATGGCTCAGACTGCTTCCCGACACGAATGGCGAAGGCGCATACAAGGGTGGGCGCGTACCGCCGTACGCGGCATTGCCGAAGGGACAATCCAAGACCAGTCCGCCGTTGCTGCCGGTAAGGTACGACGTATTGCCGACGAAGACCGTCGTCGTGTTATTGAAGATGACGGTTCCGCTGGTGCCTGTCTCCATGTAGTCGTCCCACTTCGAGTAGACGCCCGGGTTTCCTCCGGAGATCTTGCTGGTCCCGCTGGCGTTTGAAAGCGACAAGATTCCGAGACCATGCGTCATTTCGTGCAACAGGACGGAGAAGAGGTCGTATTGTCCGCCAGGGACTGTAGTTGCCGCCGCTGTGTACCAAGGCCAGCCGAAGTCGACCGTACACGTAACGTCTGCGACGCTGCCACTGGGGTCTACACCCGTGGTGATGTGCTGATGGGCAAATCCGCTGCTAAACCCATTTGGAGAAACCGAGAAATACGGCCCCGCAGACGCCAAGAAGCTTGTTCCGTCCGTCTCTGAGACATTAAACACGATATCGCACGTTGCCGGGCTGGATTCGTTGAGGACATCGCCCAAGTATTCGAGCACACGGTCCACGACGTCGCGGCGCGCTGTACCCAAAGCGGGGTCGTCGAATCCGATGTTGTTATTGTTGGTAACGTCGAGGTAGGTGACGTTGAACGTAATCTGATTGAACTTGGCGCGGTGGGAAGGAACAAGAGGTTGTACGGCCCACGCGGGCGGGTTGTCCGAGTCGAAGATAACGGTATAGCCTTCGCAATCCGTGTATCCTATAGGCACTGCCCATGCCGTTCCGCATAAGGCTACTGCCGCAATTCCTAACCAGAGCAACCGGCTTCCACACTCACGCACGCTTCTATTCTTCCTCATTACCCTTCCCCAGGACGATGTTTCTCCCTGGAATCTTACCATGAATTACCCCGTTCGATGGAAAGCGCCTAAACCCCGGTGTTACGATTTCAGGTGGAGTGGATAGTTTGACCGGCCCAAGCGCCGCGGGAGACGTAATCATGGCTTTTGCCGTTCCAGGATCCTGGACGACCGTCTCTCGCATTCAATCGTATTCCGGACGCCTACCGTGATCGCCGAGCTTTCCGGAAATCTGAAGCTAACCTTCCTGGAGACTGACTCGCCGTATCGGTATTCGTTCCGCCCGATGCTGCTGGTCGCGCTCGTATTCGTGGCGTTGGCGCCGATCTATTGGAATGCGGCCTTTATTGCCCCGGGCGGCCCCCACGAGGCCTACGAAAACAGCGATCTTTATCAATTCTATTACCCCGCGTATGACTTTGCCTTTGGGTCCATGCAAAAGGGCCATTTCCCAATGTGGAACAGCCGGCAGTTGTGCGGCACCCCCGTATACACGGACGCTCGATTGGGCCTGTTCCAACCCTTGAATGCCGTCTTTCTTATCGCCCCCCTTGAGCAAGCCATGGCCCTGCACGGGTTTCTCTGCCTGTTCCTCATGGGGCTCTTTTTCGTGCTGGCGGCGCGCGCCACGGGCGTGGGTCATCTCCCGGCCCTGCTGGGGGGAATTGTGTATGCGTTCTGCGGTTTTGCCGCGGGAGGCGTCACACGTCCTCCGGTCGCGGACGCGCTGGTTTGGCTGCCGCTGTTCTTCTGGGCCGTTCGCGAGTTTGCATATCACTTCGACCGCGCGATGGCCGTGCTTGCGGGTGTCATTGGAGCGCTGCTCATTTTGTCCGGGGTATATGCCCTGGCGGTCGCGGCGGCTCTGTTGGCGGTCCCATACTTGGCCCTGATAGCCGTTTTCCCGCACAACCCGTTGGCGCCGCCTTTCCTGACACGCGTCAAGTTGACCTTGTCCATACCCGCCGTGGCGTTGGGCGTTTCCGCCGTGCAGTGGCTGCCATCCCTGAACTACGCCCTCGCCACCGCCGATCCCTCCCAGACACTCTGGAACATGACGGTGGCCGCGCAGCCCTACACCGCGCCAGGCGAGTTGCTGGCCCAAGTGTTCGCGCCGACGGGCGGAATGCTTCCCCGGCTCGGGTACGTGGGCATTCCGGCCTTGGCGCTAATCCCCGCCGCCTTGTTTCACAGACACCGCTGGCGTGAAGTAGGCTTCTTCTTCGGGGCGACCGCCGTACTGATTGCAGTCGCCACTCTGTTGCCCATCCGGCTCCCGTTGAGCTTTCCGCGTCTTGCCCTGCTGCATCCCGCAATCTTTGGAATCGCCATGCTGGTATCCCTCGGCGCGGATCGTGTGCTCGTGCCGAAACAGAACTTCCGCGCGCCGTCCATCTTCTTTCCTGCGGTCGCGATGATGGCCGTCATTGTCTTCGTCGCCGTGGGCTTTGGCGGCGAAGTGCGCGGAAAGATGCTGGCCATGTTCATGATCGTCGGACCGTTCCTGATCTGGCGCAAGCACTGGCTGCGCAACGTTACGATATTGGCCCTGGCCGTCCTGCTCTTTGTGGACCTCACTTCGGCTGGCAAAACCCAGTACCGGCATCCGCGCCAGAACGCGCCCGGGTGTTACACGCTGCACGCTACCGTCCTTGATACGGCCCGCGTTCAGGCGGCGGGCGCGCGCGCGTTCTTTTCGACACGCGATCTCGACGTTTCACTCAACGGCAATCTGGGGTTCATCTATCCGTTGAGCCTGATTGGCGGGGTCGATCTGCCGGTCACGAAGGACGAAGCGCAGTGGTGGGAGCGGCTGGTACCGAATCCAACCCCGCTAACGCGAACCTCGGGCAATGGCGTGTCGCCTGACGCGGCGCAGCCGGGTCTGCTGCGATTCATGGCGGCGCGCGTCCTGCTGGCGACGCCTCAGGGGCTCTTGCGTGAGCCCATCTTTCGCACCCGTGGCGCGCGGCTCCGTGAACTCCCGGCGTCCGGCGAAGACGTGCGGATATTCCTCAATGAAGACGCCTTGCCTCGTTCCTACTGGACGCCCCGCTGGCGCGTGGCCGTAGGTCTCACGGCGGCATTGGACGCCCTGGCGGATCCTTCCCTCGATCCCGCACGGGAATGCGTTGTGGACGCGTTTTCGGATGGTCTGGAACTGTTGGCGGCGGATTCCGCGTCCGCAAAGGTCCCCGACGAAGGCGTCAGCGCAACGTGTTCCGTGGAGGACGTAAGCCCGGAACACGTCATCGTGCGCGTCGAATCGACGCAGCCGGGAATCACCGTCCTTGCGGACACGTTCTCGGCGGGTTGGGTGGCATGGGTGGACGGCGAACGGCAGCCCATACTGAAAGTTAACGGGTTGTTTCGAGGAGTGGCGACGCGCGCCGGTGAGCACGTGATCGAATTTCGCTACCGTCCTCTGCCGCACTACGTGGGATTGGCCGTCTCGTTTCTCTCCCTCGCCGCGACCGGATTGCTCGGACTCCGTTTTCTCTTCCTACGCCGCTGAAACCGCCTCACGGCAACGCGGGCGAGAAACCCGGAATAGACTCCGCGTACCGTAACCAATGCTCGAACATGAGCACCGCCCACAGATGATGACCAAGGTCATCCTGGCGCGCCACATGCGCGTCGAAGAGTCCTTTCACCGCATCCGGCGCGAGGTAGCCGCGCAATCGCGACTCGGATGACAGCGCGCAATCCTGGAAGTGGGAGCGCAGTTCTTCGCGGAACCAACGTTGAATCGGAACCGCAAATCCACGCTTGCGCTGCTTCAAGACGTCGGCCGGAAGAAAGTTGCTGAGGGCTTTCTTCGCGACGCGCTTCGATATACCGCCGTCGAGTTTCAGGGGCAAGGGCAAGCTGTTCGCGAACGCGACCATCCGCAGGTCGAGCAAGGGAACGCGCGCCTCCAGCGACACCGCCATGCTCATGCGATCCACCTTGGTCAGGATGTCGTCGGGCAGGTACATCACAAAATCCTGCCGCAGCATCCAGTTGTCGTAGTCGAGACTCGATGCGCGGTCGGCGTGCTCCCGAAAGCGGTCAACGCCGCACGCGGCGACACGGTCCGCCACATCTGGCTGGAACAAGCGGGCGCGTTGGGTTGCGTCGAAACACGTTTGCCTGCGGCGGTACGCTTCAAGCGGCGCCAAGAACGAATCGCGGCTGAACCGGCGAACCTTCATTGCCATGGGCGAACTCGGAACGAAGCCGAGGGCCGCGTCGACGGTTCTTCGCACGGGTGCGGGGACTTGCCGGTATCGATGCACATTGCGCGCCATGTGCAGCCACGTGTAGCCCGCGAACAGTTCGTCTCCGCCGTCACCCGACAACGCAACGGTTACGTGACGCCGCGCGAGACGCGACACCAGCCACGTGGGCACGGCGGACGAGTCGGCGAAGGGCTGTCCAAAATGTCGGATGAGGGTCGCGGCGATTTCCACCGCATCGGGCTTCATGATCTCTTCGACATGATCGGTGCCGAAATGTTCCGCAACAAGGCGCGCAAACCGCAATTCGTTGGCATGGGCGTCGTCGAACCCAATCGAGAACGTCTGTACGCGCGCGCCGCCGGTGGCGCACATCGCCGCCACAACCGCCGACGAATCCACGCCGCCGCTCAGAAACGCGCCCAGGGGCACATCGCTCACGCACTGGTTGCGCACACACTCGAGGAGCAATTCCGTGTACCGTTCGGCGGAGGATTCGAGGGACCACGTAGGGTCGAGGTCCAGTTCCGGTTCCCAATAGGATTCGACGCGTATGTTGCCGCGCTCCAGCACGAGCTTATGCCCGGGAGGCAGTTGCTGTACGTCGCGCAGAATGGTGTCGGGCGCGGGGATGTACAGGTAGGTGAAGTAGGCGTCCAAAGCTGCGGGATTCATGGTCCCGTCGATAAGCCCGGATTGCAGCAAGGCATCCAACTCGGATGCAAACAGCAGACGTCCGTTGCGATACGAGTAGAAAAGCGGTTTGATCCCGATATGATCTCGTGCAACAAGCAGACGCTGCCTGGTCCTGTCATACAAGGCAAACGCAAACATGCCGTTCAGACGATTCAACGCGTCGTCGCCGAATTCCTCGTAGGCGTGCAACACGACTTCGGTGTCGCATAGAGTGCGGAACGTGTGACCACGCTCCTCTAATTCCCGGCGCAATTCGCGGAAGTTGTAGACTTCTCCGTTATAGACCAGCGCCAATTGGCCGTTATCGCTCAGGAAAGGCTGGCGGCCTCGCGCCAAGTCGATGATGCCGAGCCTGCGCATGGCCAGCGCGACGCTATCGTCGGCCCACAAGCCCGAGTCATCGGGGCCGCGATGGCTCAAGGCCGCGTTCATGGCCGCTACCCTCGCCACTTCCGGAGCCCTGGATCGATCGCTGTACGCCATACCGCAGATTCCGCACATGCGTCAGCCTCCTTCCCGGGTGGCGTTGGCAAGCAGATGCGTGTAGAGCGCGCGATGCGCGTCCACCATGCGATCGACGGAGAATTCTTCGCGCACGTACTTGGCCGCGTGCTGCACAATGCGCGCGCACTCGTTTGGGCGTTCCAGACAGGCTTCGACCGCGTCCGCAAACGCCACGGGCGTTCGCTCGGAGACCAGTTTGCCGGTGACGCCGTCTTTAATCAGTTCCGGAATGCCGCCGACGGCAGGCGCCACGACGGGCCGTTCCGCCGCCATGGCTTCCATGAGCGCGTTGGGGAATCCTTCAATCTTCGAACACAAAACACTCACGGTCATCGCCCGGTAGAGGTCGGCCATTTCATCGACCGTGGTCACGTGCGTGAAGCGGTCCTCCCAATTGCGCTGCGATACACTCTCGAGAATTTCCTTCTGCCTTGGACCCGATCCGACCAGCAAGAAATGGATGTCTTCTCGCCGGCGCATCAGGACAGCCGCCATTTCAAGAAACAGATCGTGGTCCTTCACCGGGCTGAAGTTGGCGACCATGCCGACGACGTTCTTGTCCCGCGGTATGGAGAAACACGCGCGAATCGTTTCCTGCTCAACGGTGCTCCGGAACGCATCCGCATCAACTCCGTTGTAGATTACGCGATATCGGCTCACGTCTTCGTCTTCTTGTTTGGCGGCGAATTCGGCAACGGCCCGGCTATTCGCAATCATGCAGTCCGTCAACTCGTTCGCGCGTTTCTGAATGCGCAAGTGCCGCTTCTTCTTCCAGTCCGCCAACTCGCGACGGCTCGACACAATCACGGGGACGCCGGTTTCGCGCGCAGCGCGGTTTGCCGCCAACTCAAAACCAAAAAGGAACGTGTGCACGATGTCGGGCCGATGGGCGCGAAAAATGTGCCGCAGTCTTCTTCCCAGAGAGAAATCCCAGCCCCCCCAACCTTCAAGAGAATATACATACGCGCCTAAACGGCGCGCTTCGCCGATGAAGGCTCCGGGGCCGCGCGTGCAGATGACCGTCAATTCGTGGTCGCGCGCCAAGCCCCGCAGGAGATAGATCAATTGCCGCTCCGTGCCTCCGGGTTCAAGGGAAGGGATCACGTAGCAGACCCGTTTCGTCGCGCGTATCTGGGGATCGCTCATGCTACGCCCTCCAACAACGCGACGAGCCGCGGCGCGGCGCTCGCGAGACTGAAGCGCTCAATCACGGTTTGTCTTCCGGCATCGCCGATGCGAGCGCGCTCGCGCGGGTCGCGCAGTCGTTCGAAAGCATCCCGCCATTCCTGCGTTGAGTCGGCGAACAGTCCGTTTTCACCGTGCTGGATGATATCGGTCACAGCGCCGTAAGGCGTCGCCACGCACGGTATTGCGCACGCCATGTATTGCAGCGCCTTGAGCGCGCACTTTCCCCGGGTCCACTCGTCCTTCGGCAAAGGCATGATTCCAACAGAGAGGCTCTGTATAGAAGCTACCTCCGTTTCGTAGGACCAGGGGACCACGGTCGCCCGCGTCAACGCAACCGAATGCGGGTCGGCTCCTATGGCAATCACTTCGGTGTCGTTCATCGATTCCAATGCATCCGCGGCCGCCGCCAGATGAGGTGTGGTGCTGGGATTCCCGATCCAACCGACTCGAAACGCGGGCGAACCAGTTTGCGAGGGCACAAAGCGATCCGTATCGACGACGGTGGGGAAAAACACAGCGTTCCCCCCTGCATTCTCGGCCTCCTGACGAAGCCACGCGTTTCCTGCCAGGACAAGGTCGGACATGGCCATGAGCTTCCGCACCTGCGCTCGGTCTTCAACAATCCGTCGCGCGCCACGCAACGAACTCGGCGGAGATAGATGCACCGCGTCGTCTATATCATAAACCAATCGCCGCGCGCGGCGGCGAAGAATCGTGTGATTGCCGCGCACGTAGGCAGTCGTAATGGCTTTCTGCAGGAAAACCACATCGTAGTGACTGGCTTCAAGCATCTGCGCGACTCGATGCCGCAATTCGGCCACGTGGTACCAGAGTGGCCGTCCTTTGCAGGAGTATTCGTCCTCGGTAACGGCGGAAGCGACGGCGCACTCCATACCGTGCTTGCGCAGATGCGGCAAGAACTGGGCAACGCGGTACCTGGGGCTGGCCGCCAAGTCGGGATACAGCGTGAGAAAAAGCACGCGTATTCTTTTCGATGCGCTACTCACGCGCAAGAACCTCGTGTACAACCTGCAACACCCGGGCCGGTGTAATGGTCCCGAGGCATTGCGGTTCGTGAATCGGGCACACGCCCTCTTTTTGCATGTCCTGGGAGATGTTCCAACACCCAAAGCATGGCCGCGCGTTTGTGATGGCCGTGACGCCTTCGTTGGGGCGTAGCAGTATCGCGGGGTCCGTGGGGCCGAACAAGGCGATGGCCGGCGTTCCGGCGGCCTGGGCAAGGTGCATCAGGCCCGAATCGCAGCAGATGAACAGGCGCGCGGCATGCAGCAGGCATGCGGCATCGCGAATACCGGTCTTCCCCAGAAACGACTCCTGTAGTCCGACGATTTCGTCGTCCTTGCCGAGCTGAATGAGGCGGTAGCCTTCCTCTTCCAGCGCTTGGCACAACTCTCTCCAGAGATCGATAGGCCAGCGCTTCGTAGGCCAGGATGCCCCCGTACTCACGGCAATCGTCTTTTCGTGTGGACGGACCATCGGGGACGTCCAATCGCGGTAGTACAACCTCGGGGCACATTCGGGCGTAGGCACGCCCGCCAACGCGGCGTAGTGTTCCCGCCGATACCGATCCCGTGGCGCGCCTCGCATCAAGATGTACCGATCCACGCCGTCATCGTCGGGAATCGCGGTGCCTTCGTAGACCGTGTCCACATACGGCGAATCCAGCAGCAGATCGGGGTAGTTGCACCACGCGTCGACCCGCGCGAAGGGAAACGCGGTCTTAAGCGCCTCGTAGATTGGAAGCGCCATGATTTCGTCGCCGAGCCGCCACCGGGTCTCCACGAGGATGCGCGCCGGCTTGCGGGAAGCGCACTTCGCGCGCCACCGCCAGGCCCGGCGCAAACGGTTCAGCCGCCGTGTCAGCGGACCGTACCGCTCTTCAAATGAAGTTAGGGCTTTCATGGCTCGCGTTTGTTTCACCCCTGCCGCCAGTCATCTCTGGAAGAATACGCCGAAATCGTCCACAAACTCACAAGGAGCGAGAAGTCCAGGCAATCGCATCAGAAGCTGAGCAAGAACACCCCTTCCCGTCATTCCCGCGCAAGCGGGAATCTATCTTCGCTTTGTACAGATATCCAAAGCACGAAGATGGACCCCCGCTTCCGCGGGGGAGACGAAAAAGGAGAATCTCCAAGTCATCGACATCTAAGGCTTTTCACGTTCGAATTCACTGAGCGAGAAGTCCAGGTGTATTCGTGCGAAATCCCGACTATGATACGATACATCCTACAAAGAAGCTGTGTATACGAGGCGGGCACATGAAGCGACTGGTTATAGCGATAGTTTGCATGTCGGCGGCGTGCGTTGCGGCGCACGCCCAGGGTGTCGTGGGCGACTTTCTCAGCGGCAAGCTGGTGAACCCCAAGGTGGGCCAGTGGGCCTGGTATGACCTGATCGATTCGCGAGGAGGCCAGCGATACGTGGTGCGGCAGGCCATCGTGGGCGAAGAAGAGGTGGGCAATAAGGACGGCTACTGGGTAGAGTTCGAGATCGTGCCGGAAGTCGGCTACAAGATCATCTACAAGATGTTGCTCACCGGCCCCACAAGTGACCCCGCGAACATACACCGCGTCATCGAGAAGCTGGCCCCCGACCCCGCGCGCGAGTTGGCGCTCGATACCGAATCACAGAAGGCAGCTCCCGAAAAGTCTCCCAAGCGTAAATCGCAGGGCATGGACTCTATTGACACGTTGGACGGGAAGGTGCGCGCCGAGCACTATGAGATCGTCGATGGCGAAAAGAAGGTAGACCTCTGGATCAACGACCAGGTCACGCCATCGGGTGTGGTGCGGATGCGCGCCCCGGACGGCGAGATGACGCTGCGCAATTACGGTATCGGCGGCAAGAACGGCGAAAGCTCGATCAAGGAACCTCCGCTGAGCCCGGATGCGCCGCAGACTCCCCGGGAGCCCAAAGTGCGCCTGAACGAAACTCCCGAGAAGAGCAAGCCGGAAAAACCGAATCAAGAGCCGACTGAACAACCCGATGGAGACAAACCATGAGACTAAGGAAGGTCTGGGTGGGAGTAGTGGCGTGTGTTGTTTTGGCGTCGTGCCAGACACCGAGCAAGCCTGCCCCGCCTCCGCCGATCGAGGCCAGCTATCGGTTTGAGCCGGCGTGGGGCATCTCCACCATCCACGCGGGCGAGGGGCGCTATCCCGATCTGTTCGGCGGCGGTTCGAGGGCCATCTGGCTCGATTCGCATGCCGTCGAGGTGAAGAAGGCCGCCTCAAAAGCGCCTGCCAACGCCGAGCCGGGCTTGGACAGCGACGCGCTCGCCATCGCCGATGCCTACATCGTCATCGAATGCCGCCTGGAGTCGCAGTTCGCGGACATGAGCGTCGCCTACGACGCGGTCCGCCTGCGCGGAATTACCGCTCACCTGGAATTGCCCGACGGAACGACAATTGCCCCGATACAGAGCCGCAGTTTTGGGCCGGTAGAGGAGGAGCCCACGGGCGCCCTGAAGGTCTTCCGGCGAGCAACGGTCTTTATTTTCCCGAAGAGCGATCTCTTCAAGGGCGTGCCGGCGATTGGCGCGGACTCGATCGCGGTCAAGCTTGTGTTGGAAGGAATCGGCTCGAAGTACTACTTCGAGTGGCCGGGAATCTCGCCGGGCGTGCCCGCGTGGCGCGCGCCGACGCCCGAGGAAGCGATCTATTACGGGCGCTTGAGTTACTACGAGTTGTTCTCGGAGATTCGGCGCGTGGCTCACATCTTCGATTAATGGCTCCGGCAAACCAAGGGCGGAGCGATCGTGAAAGCGCTACTTAAGTTCATCGTCACCTCGATTGGCCTGGTCCTGATCCTCATCGGGTTGGGCGTCATCCTCATCGGGACACGGTTCGACTCCGGCCTTAAACGAGGCATTGAGCGCGGCCTCGGTTACGTGTACGACACCGAGGTCACCGTCGATGAGGTCTCCGTGGTCTGGTCCAAGGAAGCCATCGAGATCGGCGGCCTGACCATCTACAACCCGAAAGAATTCAAGAAGGGCGAGGCGATGCGGTTTGCGAGCATCCTCGTCCAGTTGGACCTTCCCACGGTCTTTTCCGAAACGCCGACCATCAAAGAGATCTCGGTGGTGGACGCCCGAATCAATCTGCGCCATGAGGCGGGCGTGGGCACGAATCTCGGGAAGCTCGACGAAAACGCTTCGCGTCTGCGTGGAAAACCCCTTGCGTCGGATGCCCCCAAAAGCGCCAAGCATGCTTACATCGTCAGGAGGCTCAAGTGCGATGGGGCCATGCTGGCCCTGAGTTCGAACGTGTTACCCATTTCAAGCCTCGAACTGGCCATCGAACCCTTTGAAATGACAGACCTTGGCAGCGATTCGCCTGTTTCGACGGCGGACCTCTGTGTGTTGTTCATGCGAAATGTCCTGAAAGAAGGAATCAGCGTCAAGGGCATTCTCAAGCCCATGGCGGATGTTATCTCAAAGGAGTTGCAGCGCTTCCGGGGCGAAACGCCCGCGCCCGAACCCCAGTCTGATGTACCGGAAAGCACACCGTCCGGTACGTGAATGTCCGGACGCGCTTTGTCGTCCAGTAACCTGAGCACTACAATGGAGTTGGCCCGGCGCGGGGCGTTGGCGGCGAGTCCACCCAAGTAGGAAGAGAAACATGAAGAAAATGGCGTTAAGTGTGGCCCTCAGTCTGATAGCGGGTTTTGCAGGTGGCGCGGTCGCCATGTGGCTGGCACAGCCCGCCGCGGTGTATGCGCAGGCAAACACTGCGCCCGCCCTGCCTCCGCTGTTTGCCGTCGGCGCAACCGTCACGAGTACCATCGGCGAAGTGCAGATCCAGGAAGTATACGGGGAGTGGATTCGCGTCAAGAGCCTGAATTCGGTGGACAACCCCATTGGCGACAATTGGTGGATCTACGTTCCGTCTCAGGCTGGCGCGTGGCACCCTGGAAAGGCATACGCTACCCTTGTTCCTAAATAGCAACCGGAAGAGTTCAATGCGCGTAATCGTGCCGTTACGAGTAGGAGTTGCCGCACTCGCCTTGACCGTGCTCGCGGCGAATGTGGCGTCCGGAGGCGAGGCCGCGCCTGCGCCCGCCCCCAAAATGGTCATGAAGACCATTCGCGCGGATCAGGCCCAAACGCTTGCCGATGGACTGGAAGCGTCTTTGGTGACGATGAAGGTATCGGGAAAGCAGCCGCAAGTTGTCGTTCGGTTGCGCGACGCGAGCAATGACCTGTTCCTCAAATGGGCGGAGTTGAAGGAAGGCGATGTGCTCGTGTCGGTCAACGGCACGCCTATCCAGATGCGCGACGAAGTGGTGAAGGCAGCGAAGGAACTCAAGCCCGGAAAAACGTTGCAGATGGATCTCACCCGGCAAGGGAAGTCCGTGGTGTTGCGTATTCGAATTGGAGACGGGGCGAGCGAGGCCCCCGTCGCGACTCCGTCGCCGAAAAGCGAATCCAAGAAGTCGAACGACGGTGCAATTGTCGTCAATGCGGAACAAATGGAACGCGAGCTGGAGGCGCTGGATCCGGTTACGCTGATGCTTCAGGCAGCGCCGCAAATGGTGGAGGACGCCAACGGCAGAATCATCGGTATAACGTCCGACAATCTTGGCGGAATACCGTTGGCAGGCAAGGTGGGGCTAATGAGCGGAGACGTCATTCAGTCTGTAAACGGCATTCCCATCACCAGCGAAGCGTCGATATTCGAACTTGCAGACCGACTGCAGGGTCAAAAACAGTTCGAGGCGCGCGTGCTCCGAAACGGAAAGCCGATGGTGTTGCACGTCGTCGCGGAATAGGTCTATTCCTGACCCTTCCTGCGCCGTTGCGTGAGATGCAGGAACGCTTCTTTCAACTGAATCTGTTCGGACTGCGTGAGCAGCAACCCCATCGCGGTTATGAACTCGTGCCAGTCGAAACGCAGCACGACCGCGTCCGTTGCCGCCCATACGGTGGCGGTACGTTGCGCGGTCTCTTCGAGCTGGTGCATCTCGCCGAACAATTCCGGCGCCGTACACGTCACGGGGTCACCGCCCTCCCGCGTAATAGTCACGTCGCCGTCGAGCAGAATGCAGCCGCTGGTATCGCGCTCGTCTCCTTCGACAAACAACGGCTGGCCCGGTGAGAACCGGATGATCTCGCCCGTCCACAGCAGCGTCATGCCGACGCGGTCGATCATTCGCGGCGTCAGTCCTTTGAAGACGGGTGTCTCACGAATACACGAACGCACACGCTGAAGATTCATAGCCTTGCCCTTCGTTGTCACCGGAAATTCAGGCGCACATCCTGACGTGAACGAGCCGCGCGATTCAACCGGGCATCACGCGAAACAACACTGCTCCACCTTGTTCGTGATCAAGTTGCAGCCAATTCGACTTGCGCAATTCTCTCTCGACGGCGTCATCCTGCTTGTGGGTGTCACTGCAAAGAATGTAGTCCACGCACCAATTACGCACGAAGGCGCGGCGCTCTTCGTCCGTGGTTTCAATCTGGAAGAATCGGTCCACGGCCGCAGCCATCTCCGAGGCGCTCAGATCGGATAGGTTCATCGTGCCCATGCCCAGAACAACGCTATTCTGGGGCCGCAGCGAGATGACATCGCTGATTTGCGGTCCCGGCGTGTATTGCGTGAGTACGCGGCCCGGCGGCATGTGCGCGATGACCTCCGCGTCGGCGAGTGTCATGGATTCGCCGTGGATGTACGCAAAGGGACTCGCGTCCGGTTTCCATCCCAACGGACCCATGAAGCAGAGCGCGGATACCAATGTTGTGCTGATTCCGCAAACGAGGATGACTGCGGTCAGCGCGCGCGCCAGCACAGGCCGGCGCGCTTGAACCCGATGAATTCCCGCCGCTGCCAGCAGCGACAACGGCATGCCCAGGATGCAGTGAATGCGCGATGGCGTGAATCGCATGAACCATCCCGCGCCAAAAGCCGTGATTGCCAACGCGAGAAACGCCAGAAACCAGATGGCGATCCAGCCGTGTCCCTCGACACAACCAGACTGCGGCACTCGCCTGCGCCACGCCCACACTGCACCCGCGCCAGCGCCCACAAAGGCCCAGTCCGAAACGGCTATCGGCGCGGCGTAATCGTGCACAATGAGCCACGTGCCGTAGTACGTGTGAAACGCAGCATAGAGGACCGCGTACGCTACGATGTATCCACCCGCCGCCGCCAACGCGACGCGGCCCAGCCTGCCTGTGTCCGACCGTGTCTGCCACACCGCAACGGAAGCCGCAATCAGCAACGGCAAGGTGTCCAACACATAAGCCCCCAGGGACAGCGAGTCTCGCACGGAGCTAAACGCGTTGTTGTAGAACGTGGGACTCAACCGCATGACGAACACGCCCGCAACACCGCCCAGAAGAACACCTGCAAACAAAAACGACGCATTGGCGACGCGTGGTTTGACCGGTTTCCCGGCCGCGCCAAGCCACAGATACAGCAGGCCTGTTCCAAAGAATAGCGGGGCCAATCGCACGTTGAAGAACGATCCAACAGCAATGAGAAGCGTACTCGCCGCCATTGGCAACACAGCGGAGCGGGTTGCGTTGCGTATCGTTAGCGTCAGACCAAACATTCCCATGGCGAAGGGAAGCGTGTAATAGAGCCTGGGCATCTTCACATTGGCATTGCCTTCAACGAGCGATAAGGTGAACCATTTGAAGTACGTGTCGAACTGGGTACTGCCATGCAATCCCAGTGCGCCGGATGCGAGATAGGTCAATCCGCCTACTCCGCCGCCCAATACAAAGAGCACGAACGCAAGACGGGCCTGCCTGGGTGCTGCGGAACGAAAGAACGTATACACGGCGCAGAGAAACACCGCGGTACTGAGTCCATTCGCCAGGCCAAGCGCGATGCACTCGTTTGCGTTGCAGACCCTGCCGATCGCCCCGATGGCACCGTAGATCCAGTAGAAGGGCGTCGCGAAGTAACGCACACTGTGCGCGCCGAGTTCCGCGTGACAGCTTGCGAACGGCGAATAGAAGTCCGTGGCGAACATGCGCATGCAATGAAGAAACACAACCGTATCGGAATGGTGCATGCCCGTGAATGCCATTCCCTTGGGCGGAGCCCAAGCAACCCAGAGATGGACAAGCGGCATGATCGCGGAATAGCCCGCGATCAGCAGGGCAATTCCCCAAACAGCCCGCTTCGTATGTACACGATCGCTCGGTGTCATTGCCGGCCTTTGGCGCGCTCCCTGGCATCCTCGTCGCAGGACCGTTGTGAATGCCGTGTCATGTTCTCTACCATGGAGTCTCAACAGGCCACAGCATGCATATCTCCGAACTCGATTACGAACTTCCCGAAGAGCTTATCGCGCAGCAGCCGTGTGAGCAACGCGACGCGTCGCGGCTGATGGTGATCGACCGCGCCGATGGCGTCATCCACACGGACGTCTTCCGCAACGTGTCGGCGTATCTGCGCGCGGGCGACTGCCTCGTACTCAACCAGACCCGTGTGATCCGCGCCCGCCTGCACGGCCGAAAGCCGTCGGGCGGAGCGGTCGAGATCTTTCTGCTCCACGAGGAATCCCCGGGTTGCTGGGAGGCCTTGGTGCGGCCGTCGGCGCGCGTCAAGCCGGGCGTGACCGTTATCGTGGAGGGGGTGCTACGCGCCGTTGTGGAGGATGTACTCCCCGATGGGAAGCGGCGCGTGCGTTTCGAAACCGAAAACGTGCTGGGCGCATTGGAAGAGGTGGGCGAGATCCCGCTGCCGCCGTACATTCACCGCGAATCGCCGGACGCACATGACCTGACCCGTTATCAGACCATCTATGCGGCATCACCGGGCGCCGTGGCCGCGCCCACGGCGGGCCTGCACTTCACGGACGAAGTCTTCACATCGCTCGATGCACTGGGCGTGCGCAGAGTTTCGCTTACGTTGCACGTGGGATACGGCACCTTCAAGCCGATCCAAGCGGAGACGGTCGAAGCGCACAAGCTCGACCCCGAAGATTTTGTATTTCCCGCGGAAACGGCGGCAACGTTGAATGAGACGCGGGCAAAAGGCGGGCGAATCGTTGCCGTGGGCACGACCGCAACGCGCGTGCTGGAAACGCAGTGCGTGGACGGCACGTTTCGAGAAGGCAGCGGCGCAACCAACACGTTCATCTATCCGCCGTACGCATTTCGCGGCGTGGACGTGCTGCAGACGAACTTCCACTTGCCGCGTTCCAGCTTGCTGGCATTGGTCTATGCGTTCGGCGGACAGGAACTGATCCGGGCGGCCTACCGGCGCGCCATAGAGGAGCGGTTCCGCTTTTACTCCTACGGCGACGTCATGCTGATTCGATGACTGCGCTCAACTCAGTGAATCGCTGAGACAGGCATTGCGCAGACTAAGGTACTCGACCAGCATCGCTTCCGCGGATTCGAAGTCCAAGCGAAGAATCGTCATGGGCAGCTTCAGATCTTCGAAAATGGGAGCGTTTTCTTCGATGGACGCGCCTTGCGCGTATGCCATTGCGGACGCAATGGATACGATGGCCACATTCTCTTTGCTGTCGACCGCCAAGTCGGGCCGGTGGTGGAAGCGAATCGGTTCGACAATGTCTACCGGAAGACCCCAACGTTCGCCCAGCAGGTACCCTGCTTCCGTGTGCGATAGCCCGATGATTTCTTCTTCTGCCGCGACCAGTTCAAGCGACGACAACTCTTTGGGGACCTTTGCGTAGAGTTCCGGCACAATCTCGGAAAGCGCGAGCCGCCCGATGTCGTGCAGCAGTCCTGCAGAGAATACACCAACCTGATGCTTGCGCCGCGCCGCTTTCGAGACTATGCGCGTCGCGCCGGCGCAGCACATCGACTCAACCCAGAAACTCTTGTAGTCGAATTTCTTCGACTTCTCGAACATATTCACGACGGCCGCGGACAATACGATGGAGTAGGTCTCACGGAGTCCCAACAACGCGACCGCAAGAGAGATATCGTCCACACGCTGCGGGAAACCGTATGCCGCCGAGTTGGCGACGCTCAGCACCTTCGCCGCGATTGGCGGGTCCAGGACGATGATGTCGGCGACGTCGCGCACGGAGCTTAGCGGGTCCAGGGTCGCTTCCTGCACACGTTTGACTGTCTCGGGCAGCGCGGGCAGCGTGTCGACCTCGTGTATGAGCGCGGCAACGTTGCGCAACCGGATCGGCGCTTTGAGACCATGCACATCTTCCGATGCGGAAGACGTAGCCAGCGAGATTTCCGTGGAGACTTCGGGATCGGCCTGCGGATAGTACCGCTCAATGGCTTCTCGAATGTCATGTGCGGAACACAAAAGAGCTTTCACGCGAAGACCGGTAATGGTTTCGATTTCGCGAATGGTATTGGAGTCGAGCGGACAAACCATGCCGATGGTCAATAGCCGCCCAAGCCGGTCGATCGGGAACAGTTCATGGCGTACCGCGATCTCGCGCGGCACGAGTTGAACAAGGTCGCGCGCCACTTCGTAATGCGACAGGTCTAAACTTGCCACACCCGGCTGCCGGGCCAGGAACTCCACGAACTGATCGGTATCCAGGGAGCCCTGCGCAATCATGATTTCGACGATCTTGCCGCCCTTTTCTTCCTGTACCTTCAGCGCGCGTTGGAGCTGACGCTCGTCTACCAGTCCCGAATCGACCAGCAACTGGCCGATACGGCGCTTGGACGCGGGGTCGGTAGATTTCCGCAATGCGCTTCCTCCCGAGGAAGTTGCCTCGGAAGTGGGCTTGCTGAGCAGACTCTTCTTACTGCCGCCGGGTCGAACGTCGCCGTGATTCGAAGTCATGTGGAGGGATAATCCTGTGGCGTTATGAGCGTAAAACTGTGTAATTGTCGGGCAAACGACGGCCAACCCCGTGCAGGTTGATGGCTGCGCCAGGCCTTCCATCTCATCGCAGAGCACTTCATTCTAGGAAGCATTCGAGGGGGTGTCAAGCAACGTGTCCTCCGCGTTGGTTCGTGGAGGACACGTAGGACAGATGGAATCACTAAAAGCGGGGCCTACTTTAACCCAACCAGTTGCGAAAGGCGCCGCAGTTCTTCAAGCCAATCGCCGGTGGACGGCGCGACCGGGTACTGACGGCCTCGCTGCCAATCGGCAATGATGTGATAGACGAGCGGAGTCCCTTTGTCGATGCTGAGGACAACTTCGTTCTCGCTCGCGGGGTTGGACACTCGCAGGAAACGGGATACCGGGTACACGACCCCCATCCCGATGGGTCCCACGTTGAAGGTCTGCTCGCCCTTCACGCCGAACACTCCGGCCGCCGTGTCCACCACCAAGTCCTGGCGCGACAACCGGGTCAGGCTGATACCCAGTTCAATCTTGTCTTCGGGCGCGCCACCTTCGACCAACACTTCTACTGCGGAATCCGCGCGTCCCGCGAATGCCGTGAATCGCAGGCGTACGGTATACGTTGCGCCTTCAGGTCCGACATTCGCGCCTTTGACCTCGACGGTGACCTTGTCGTTGGTCTGTTCCACCAAGCCTTTCGTAAATGTCGCCGCGCCGACTCCTTGCGGGCTGCGAACGGGGAAACCTTTGCCGTTGACGTAAAGCGTCACTCCGCCGCAACCTGCCGTGTCGCGCACGAAGAGGCTGTCCATGCCCCAATCCTGCTCGCGTTCAATGCCCTCTTCCGACTTCAGAGTCGGCAGCAGGAGCGCGTCTTTTTTCTTGCCGAAGAAATCGATCTGCCCCCAGGCGGTCCGGTAGGCAATCTTCTCCGATTCCCAGCCGATTTGGTCGGGCAGCCAATCCTGCGCCCACGCGACCCGCGGCGTGGCAGGAAGCTCGTTCATCTTGCCGGCAACCCAATCCGGGTAGGCAGGCAACGCTTCCGCCAAAGCAAATTCCTTCTCTACCAATTCCCGCATCTTGCCGTAGTCGCCGCGGCTGCGCGCTTCGTTGAGGCCCTGCCAGAATGCGGCATTGTCGTGCGCTTTCTTGAGCGCGACAATCATGCGGTCACGAATAAGACCGAAATAATAAACGCGCGTTTCTTCGCTGCTCATGTACTTGCGGCGGCGCGCGTCGTCAAACGCGGGGGATGCAAAACCCGAGCGTACCAATTGGACAACCGGGTCCGTTGCCGGGTCGGTTCCCTTGGCGGCCAAGGCCTGTTCCAGACGTTGCGACAGCGCAAACAAGGCGGGCGCGTCGGCGGCCAATGCGCCCGTGTGCGTGGTGTTTACCTCGCCCCAGTTCCAGCCCAAATCGACGATGGACGCATCCGCGGCCTGCCACGTATCGTCGGCCTTCCCATCGCAATCGATATCGATGGCCCACGTGTCCACGATTCCGTCGTTGTTGGAATCGGTCATGTCGTATTTCATGTCGGACTGGCTATCTTCGTTGGCGTCGACATCGATCCACGACTTCTTCGCGCCGAAAAGATGGATGCGGTGGTCTGCGGGCCGGAAATACACGCGGATGGGCGTTTTGCTGGCGGGCTCAAGCTCGTACCGCTTGTTGAAAGCGCCGCAACTGGGTCCGCCAACTTGCGGGAATCCTTCAGCCCCCTTCGCAATGATGCCTTCCCAACGCTCGTTACGATCGGCTTTGCCGTCTCCATCGACGTTATCGTCGTTCTCGTCCCAGGTCAGCATTTTGATGGTCCACGGGATTCCAGCGCCCATGGCTGCTGCGGCCGGGTGTGTCAATAGCGGTTGCGTCTGCACGCCGCGCAAGGTCAAGCGCTGCGTGTCGGTGTCGGCCATGCGCGTGTTTTCGGGGGCGTAAGCACTAATGGAAACGTCGTAGTCATGCGGCAGTTCGCGGGTGCTGTCGTTGTCTGCGTCAAAGCTGTGCCGGTAGGATTTCAACGCGCCATCAACAAACTCATAGCGAATGGTCTCTTCGCTGGCCGTGTCCCGGTCGCGGTCATAGAACACAAAGGGATTCTCGAATACGGGAACCCACTCGGGCGTGTCCGGCGTCAGAATGAAGGCGCTGAACATCTCGTCACCGCTGAAGTGGGAGTGCCACTGGCACAGGTCCTGGAAATACGTGTAGGCGACGTTGTACCAAAGCAGGTGGTCTCCACCAATGTCCTTGCCCCACCACACCATGAGCGCGTTTTCAGGTGCTCCGAACCGCCCTCCCGCAAAGTAAAACGCCGTTTCGTCTAACTGCTGGTCGTCGTTGATGTCCGTGTAATCGACCACCGCATTGGCGATGCCATCCGCGTTCCAATCGGCGACATATACGTCGCTGTCCATATCGGGTTCGCGGCCGTTATCGAGGTCGTTGTCTTCGTCGATAGCGCGTACAAGCACCGGCTGGTATTCCGCGGGAATGCGAGGCGACGGATCGATAAACCACACCTCTTCCGGCTTGCCGTCCTGGTTGGCGTCGACAAACTGGAGCTTGCCCGGTTCCAACGCCTTCACTTGCGCCACCAAGTTCGGATCGAGTTTCACCATTTCTCCGAAGACGCGCTCAAGCGTTGGCAAGGCTGGATTGGCGATGGGTTGGGGCGCTGCCGGGGCAGCGGGTGGCGCGGGCGCGGGCTCTGGGGCCGGTGCCGGTGCCGGTGCAGGCGCGGGCTCTGGTGCGGGTGCGGGTGCTGGGGCCGGTTCGGCGGGTGCCGGAGCCGGTGCTGGTGCCGCAGGCTGTTCCGCCATGGGCGGTTGCTCAGCGGGCGCAGCGGGTGCAGGTTCAGGCGCGGGAGCAGGCGCTGGCTCTGGTGCTGGCGCGGGGGCGGGCGCTGGGGCCGGTTCGGCGGGTGCCGGAGCCGGTGCTGGCGCCGGTTCAGCAGGTGCCGGTGCTGGCGCAGGCGCCGCCTCGGGTGCTGGAGCAGGCGGAGCCGGAGCGGGCGCCTCCTGGGCCACGCAGACCGACGCAACCAACAACAGTACTACTAAACTCATCCACCGCATGTATACATATCCTCCACCCAGGATCACGGTGATCCGGGGAGTCCTATCCACAAAATCGCAAAAGAAAACGCGACACAGCCGCTCATTATAGCATTTGGCGGCTAACAACATAAACTTCATCGCCCCGCGCCCGTCGAGGGGCACAACAAGCCTCCCGGCGGAGTCGATGGCGACCATCCGGCGCCCGGCGCCATGCGGCAATTCCGGGAGTTGAGGGGGGTATTTTTTGTTTCTCTTGTTATCCCCGGAAAGTCTCAAGGGTTCCCTGGAAGCCGAATTCCAGGATTCTGCGTGTGCGCGGAACAGGGACCTTCCCAAAGCTACAATGGAAAGACCTCAATTCCATTCTTTAACAAGGATTCACAAGATGAACAGGATGGGAGTTGAATGAGCGTGGCGCGTTGACTTCCTCAACAAAGTCACCTTACAGCAAGAATTGCGACTGCCTCCCGCAGAGCGAGTAGACCGCCAGATTGAAACATCCTTACGACTTTGCGTTAAACCCCGCGAGCGCGACGCGGTTGCGAAGGCCGCTCCTTGAATCCTATAGTAACGTGTTCGGCGAAGGAATCATCCGCTCGCGCGACGCATACAAACAGTGGGTAGCGGCTACCACGGCAATAGGGGATTCAACGTATGGGCAAGCATGTTCTGACTCGAAGAGCGTTTCTCATGGCAACGACGACTTCGGCGGTTATGACCTTTTCGAAGGCCGCCGCCGCGCCGAACACGGCAAAGGTCGTGCCACGGAAACTCTCTCCAAACGAGAAACTAAACTGCGCGGCGATTGGCGCGGGCGGTAAGGGCCTGAGCGACATCATGGCGTGCACGAAGGAAAACGTGGTCGCCCTGTGCGACGTGGATTGGGACCGCGCAAAGGAGGCGTTTGCCCGCATCCCGAACGTGAAGCAATACCACGATTATCGCATCATGCTCGAGCAGATGCCGGAAATCGACGCGGTAACGATTTCGACTCCCGACCACACCCATGCGCCCGCCGCGTATATGGCCATGAAGCTCGGCAAGCACGTGTACGTGCAGAAACCCCTCACGCATACGGTCGCCGAGGCGCGCCTTCTGGCGAACACGGCCCGCGAGATGAAGGTCGCCACCCAGATGGGCAATCAAGGACATTCGGGGAATGGCGTACGCGAGCTGTGCGAGATGATCGAGAAGGGCGCTATCGGCCAGGTCAAAGAAGCCCACGTGTGGACGCATCGTCCCGTGTGGAAGAACCAGGGCCTTGGCGAACCCATGCCGCCAATGGTTCAGCCCGAGAATCTGGATTGGGATCGCTGGATCGGCGCGGCCCCGTGGCGTCCGTATAACAAAGCGTATTGCCCGCACGATTGGCGCGCGTGGCAGGACTTCGGCGGCGGCTCGCTCGGCGATATGGCCTGCCACATCATGGACCCGGTGTACATGTCGTTGAAGTTGGTGGAAGCCCCGTACTACACGGTGGAAGTCGTGTGGCAGAAGGGCCGCAACAAAGAGACCTTCCCGATCTCCAGCACGATCAAGTACTCGTTCCCGGCGCGCGGAGACATGGGCCCGGTCGACGTGTACTGGTATGACGGTCACTGGAAGGATGAGAAGACCGGCGAAGAGATCTACAACCGGCCGAAGCGTCCTGCCGGCATTCCTGAAAACCAGGTGCTGGGCGATGAGAACATGAACGGTTCCTTCCTCGTCGGAGAGAAGGGCGTCATCACCCAGGGCGAATACGGCGGTAATCCGCGCCTCATGCCCGACGAGAAGATGAAGGATTACAAGAAGCCCGATCCATACCTTCCGCGCATTCCTGGCGAAGACCACGCGCAGAACTGGATCGACGCCTGCAAGGGCGGCGAACCCTCCTGCTCGAACTTCGACTATGCGGGTCCGTTTACCGAAATGGTCAACTTCGGTAACCTGGTGGTGAAGTCCGGCAAGAAACTTCGCTGGGACAACAAGAAGGGTGTTGTGACGAACGTCCGCAACGCCTCTGAAATCGTCAGCAAAGAATACCGCAAGGGCTGGGAGCTTCCCTGCTAAGCGTCGCGTGAATCGGCAGGGAGTGGGAAACCGCTCCCTGCCTTTTTATTTTGCCTCGCTCAATTCCGCCGCGAACGCCGCCGCAAGGTCCGCGTACTGCGCAAGGTCCTTCCTGCCCTGCGCGCTCAGCGCATACACGCCTCGGTCAACGCGCTCGAACCAACCGTAAACGTTGTCGTAGAGAATGCCCGTCGTCTTCGGGCCTGTTCCCAAGGCACGCAACGTCTTCGGCGAAAGCGGCCCCAAACGATCCAGGCAAACGGCGATGCGGACGGCGCTCTCGCGATACGCCGTCATCAGTTTGCGCCGCGTGCTGCCTCCCTGGTTGTAGTCGCCGGAACGCCCCGCGACTTCCTCAAGTACGGCGCGCCGTTTCTGGCTGCGTTTCTTGCGGTCAAACGGCGTCGGGTGAAACACGACTTCGACTTTACGCGCTCGGGAACGTGGCGCGACCAGTATCAATCCGAGCTCGAGCCTCCGCAGAAGATGGCGGATTCCTTTCCATTTCTTGGACCATAAGCTCTCGCCCGGACGCGGAATCGCGACATAGACCGAATCGCTGATCCGCTGACGCTCGGTCGCCTGAACAAGCAGCGCAATACCGAACGCGCGCTTCAGTTCGACGACGATGAGGTCGTCGCCTTTCTGGGCGACTACGTCGCAGCCGTTCACTTCGCTGCGCACGGTGTATCCTTGCGCTTCGAGATAGTCGCGCAACGATGGATAAAGATCGACTTCAAGAGTTCTGCTTTTCGCTTTGCCCATGGCGGGAGTTTGGGCGCTTTGGCGGGCACAATTCAATGCGAACGGATGCATCCACGCGCGAGATGGAGTATTGTGGACGCGCCGCGTTGGATTTGGGGAGATGGGTCCATGAAGTTGGATATGCAGAACGTCAATGACATTCTCGCGGACTATTTCGCGGGCATGGTCGGCATGACGGTCTCGCTTGTCGAGCCGGGGCATTCGATTTGTCACCTGGAGATAACGCCTCGCCACCTTAACGCGGGCGGTGTGTTGCACGGCGGAGCGCAGTACACGCTGGCCGACACGAGTATGGCGCTTGCCGTGCTCGCGGGTCTGGAAGATGGACTCGACTGCGCGACCCTCGAAGTAAAGATGACGTACATCAAGGCCGTGTCAGCGGGCAGCGTCACCTGCGAGACGCGTGTTATCAGTCAAGGCAATCGAATTGCGTTCCTCGAATCCGAGGTCCGTTCGGGCGACGATCTCGTCGCAAAAGCGAGCGGATCGTTCTACATTCTGCGCCGCAAACCGTAACGCTCGGTCTGTTCGTCGCTTCAATCCGTAACGATAGTCCCCATCTGCACAACTTCAAAATCGTCTCCGGTGAGTTCTTTCAACGTGTTCAGTTCGTCATCGTCCCACCGCGCATCCGGCGCGCCCGAGATGTACCAGTCGCTGCCGTTGTCGGCCACCATCATTCCGTACTTCTTCAAGGCGCGCAGAATCACTTTCACCGAATCCGGATAGCCGGAGATATCGAAGCTCGCTTTGAGCCGCACACGCATCCCCATCGGCGGCAGCGACGCGCTTGTATTGTTGCTCGCGAAGTGCCGCGCTGGGTACACATACGCACGCCGCGTATGGTTTACGGTAAAACGCAACGCGTGCGTGATTTCGCCTTGTTCCACGACCTCGTCGTATCGCACCAAGCCCGGAAAAATCGGCAAGCCCGCGGCATCCGCCGACGTCCATCCCGCCGGACGCACGTCGTTACTGCTTAGGTCAAAGATGGCCCCGGACCCCGCGCTGTACGGAGCGCCCGAGTGCGCGGGAGGATACACGCTGTACAGTTCGTAGAGGATCCAATTGTCTTGATCAATCATGATCATGTGACGGTCGCCGCTGGAATTGGGTCCCCCCTCGATCGGTGTGTTGCGGGCAATCGGATACAACGCGTGATCGCTCTCGTCGTCGTACTCAAACTCGACCGCCTTGCCCGGCGTGTCGCCCGAAACAAGAATGTACGGTATGCCAAAGGGACCGCCGTTCCAGTTCGCGCCGAAATCGGGGTGAAGGTGGTCGTCCCGGCCAATGCTGTCGATCAACGTATCGGAATTCGGATCGACAGGAAGCGTGTCGATGGGTGTGTTCCACGGATTGTCAGAAGGGAAGATCTGGGCTCCGTCGAGGCTGCCGTTGACAATGCCGTCTACTCCGCCCCCACCGCCGGTATCGTCACCTCCGGGTGGCAATCCGGGATCTCCCGATGGACAACCGGCGCCCAAGGCCGCCACAAAAATTGATAGGGCAAGTAGATAGCGCATCTTCCCCGGACCTCCATTATCCGTCGCCGAAGAAGACGGGCCACAGCCCTTACGTTTTGATTCGCCCCTTTACCCCGCTGAAGTGTACCACATTCTCTCTAGATGCGCCGAAGCCCGCCCAATCTGCGGCTGTAACTTGTGAGTCACCGGAAACAGGCTGCCAAGCTCCATGTCCTTCACGCGCGCACAATCGGCATGGCCATCATGGTACAATGGTACTCCTATCTTCGGGGGGTCGGATATGTACATAATGTACGTAGATGAAAGCGGCGATCCGGGTCTGGTGGGATCTCCAAGTACTTGCTTCGCTCTATCTGGGCTCATCGTGCATGAACAAGACTGGCAGTCAACGTTGGCCCTCTTTGTAGCCCTTCGACGTCGATTGAGAGTTCAGTACGGGCTGCGGCTTCGTGATGAGATCCATGCCGCTCGCATGATTAACAAGCCCCCAAAGTCGTATGCGTTGATAGCAAGAAACGACCGCCTCGCCATAGTTCGCGCCGTCTGCGACGAACTCGCGCGGATTCCGAAGATTGACATCATCAACGTGATAGTCGACAAGAACCGCAAATCGCCTGGCTATGATGTGTTTACGCACGGATGGGAAGCGCTCATTCAACGATTCGAGAATACCATTACAGCCGGCAACTTCCGAGGCAGTCGCAACCTTCCGGAAAAGGGCATCGTCGTTTGTGACCATACCGATGAACTGAAGTTACGCAACCTTCTGAGACGGATGAGGCGGTACAACCCTGTACCCAATCAACAACATTACGGAACGGGATCAAGGAATCTTCAGATTGTGAATCTGATCGAAGATCCGATTATGCGAGACTCCAAACACTCATACTTCATTCAAGCATGTGACGTGGCTGCTTACGTACTCTACCAATTCCAGAATCCCTGCCGATACATGCGGAAGACGGGAGGCGCAAAGTACTTCACTCGCCTGCAGCCAATTCTTTGCAGGTTTGCTTCACCATCCGTTCCCTTTGGAGTAGTCCGTCTATAAAAGAAAGGGGGAGCTTCTTCAGCTCCCGGGTGAGTCCTACTACTCAGACGAGCCAAGTTTCGGACCCAAAAGATTTATACCACCAAGCACTCTGATTGTCAATATAGATAACTCATTAATCCAATACGGACACAGTGCGCGTGGCGAGCACCTCGCGATGTCATCATAACCGCAGATTGCGACAATCGCCCCGGGCGGGCAAGCTGTGCTAAAGTGATGGAGTTGGCGCAAGCTCGTGTTCCAGCGCCTGCAAAGCAGAAGTTGCCATGCCTGCCGATAATGCGACTCTAAAATACGCCGTAATCGATGGATACCGCGAGCAATTGCGCGGGCGGTATCTGCTTGAGAATGTACGGCGATTCGGCGAGTTTCGAGCCGTCTCCGAGCGTAAGATTGAGCTGTTGCGCGATTACTTTCTGGAGTGCATTTATCCCGAGTCGCAACAGCGCATGAAACTGGATGCGGCGTTCGATCACATGGGAGTCGTCATTCGGTCGCCACGGCGCCTGACCCCGCTGATGATGATGGCGGTGAAGACGGTATGGAAGCTTGGCGTGATGTTCCCATCGGCGGTAAAGGCGGGCGCGCATTCGCTGGAAGCGTATCTCGAAACGCGCCGCCTCGAGGGCGAGATGCTGAAGTATGCGCACGCGCGCGGCTTAACGCCACGCGACGTGGCCAAACGCGAAACGATGATTCAGATGATCGCGCACGTGCCCAAGGAAGAAGTCATTCGATTCCGGACGGAAGTGCTGAAGTTGTTCACGTGTTTGTCCAACGTGAAGTTGCTGACGGCTACCGTCGAGATCATGGACAATTCACGCGCGCTGATGGAATCGCGCCCGGATCTGTATGATGAAGAGGAATTGGCGGGGTTCACGCTAGGCCATGAGATTCTGCGGCGTGGCGCGGCCCTGTTTCAGCAATTGAAGACATCGGAGTTCCCGATGATTCTTCGCGGCATCGAAGCGGTTGAGATCGATTGGTATGACCGTGTTCTGGAAGAAGCGGCATCGTTGAGATAAGCGACCGATTCGCACAGGGAGACTCAGAATGAATACTCGATTGGTGTGGACACTTGCAGTTCTAATCTCGGCAGCGATGCCTGGCATGGCGGCCGATTCGCTTGATGGACGCACCATCCTGCTTGAATCGGGTTCGCAAACCAGTCTCCATGTTCCGCTGTCGCTACCTTTTGACGGGACTGTCGCCGACAACCTTGCCATTCGTGTCCAAGAGGGCAAGACCGGCAAGGAATTTCCGGGGACAGTCCGCAACGGCGAGTTCGTTTTCCTTCCGGAGGGCGCCATGCCAAATACAAAGCACACGTACACGGTCAAAGTGAACGACGACAAGCACCCACCTCGCGTTCGCATTGAAGACAACGGCAAACTGGAAGTCTTCATTGACGACGAGTTGTTCACCGCCTATTACCACTCGAACGATTACAAGAAACCTTTCTTGTGGCCGTTGCTTTCCGAGGGCGGCGCAACCATCACGCGCGATTGGCCAGTGGGCGAAAAGGAACTATCCGAAGACCACCCGCACCACAAGTCCTTCTGGAGCGCTTATGGCGACGTGAACGGCGTCGACTGCTGGGCCGAGGGCGAAAACTCCGGCTACCAAGTCAGCGGGGAGGTTACGCACGGTTCTGGCGACGCGTACGGCTGGATTCATGCCAAGAATTCCTGGGTTGATAAAGAGAAGAAGCCTATCCTCGCGGAAGAACGCGAATATCGGTTCTATCCGACACCTGCCAGTTCGCGCCTGTTCGACGTAACAGTCACGTTCACGGCTACCGAGGGTGACGTGCTCTTTAAGGACACCAAGGAAGGTGGGATTGTCGCCCTGCGCATGCGTGACTGCCTGAATGAGAAGAACGGCGGAACGATTACGCTTGATGGGGGCCGTGTGGGAGGGGCAGCGTGCTGGGGCAAGGCTTCGCCCTGGTGTGACTACTCCGGCACCATCGAAGGCGTTGGCGTACGCGGCGTCACGGTGTTCGACAATCCGTCGAACCTGCGTTATCCAACGTGCTGGCACGTGCGCGACTACGGGCTCCTGGGAGCAAACTGTTTCGGCCTTTCGTATTTCACCGAGAAAGACTCGAATCGGCTGAACGGCGATTACACGCTCAAGAAGGGCGAAACGCTCACGTTCAAATACCGCATCCTGGTGCATAGCGGCGGGGCCGCGGACGCGAAGATCGAGGATCGCTTTGCCGACTATGCAAAGCCGCCGAAGGTCAGTTGGGGCGAAGGCAAATAGCCCGGTATTGAGATTCCATCAAGGCGCTTCCGTTTCGGCGGAGGCGCCTTTTACTTTACTCCACGGGATCAAGTTGCGCAGCAACTGCGTCGCGCAACCGCGCGGCAAGCTCCTTCCGGTCATCGGCGGCAATAGGTTCAGAGCCGAAGATCACGCGCGCTTCGAATCGCGGCACGCGCAACAACCTCAACACGTGCACACCAAATGGTGTGTTGTCCGTCCAACATACGGCAATCGAGGCGGGAGGAACGGCGCCGGGGTTGGCGTAGCGCAGCGTTGCGTAGTGGACGCCAAGCCCTATCGCAACGGCAGGCTCCAACAGTGCGGGCTTGAAGGGGAGCACGGTTTCACCGGGACTTGTCACGCTCTCGGGAAACACCAGCATGCCGTTGCCTTCGTGAAGCGAAGCTTGAATCAACTCCGCGACGCGACGCGCATCTCGCATACGCTTTCGGTCGATGAATAGGGTGTTCATCCCTTTGCTTATCCACCCGATCAGCGGCCACGAACTCACTTCCGCCATGGACACGAACAAGCACCCCAGGCACTGCGCATATACGACGATGTCCGCGTAGCTGAGATGATTCGAAACCAGAAGAAAGGGCGGAGCGGGTGGAGTCCCGACCACTTCGATGCGCATCCCCGCGATCCGCGCGATACCGCGGCCCCACAGCCGGAGTATCGACTGACGCATGCGCCGCTCAGTCACGCGCGCCACAATCGATAGCGGCATAAAGGTAAGACGGACCAAGAACAGCCCCACGGTCCATGCGGCAATCAATGTCACTCGCCGAATAACACGGAGCACATCGGCAAGCCCTGGCTTTTCTCCTTTCAGGGGAAGCGCTTCCTGACCTGTGTCGTTCACGGAGCTCAGCCTCAACCCACGGGCGTGAAGCGCTCGAGTACAGCGCGATACAACTTGTCAGCCAGCTCTTTGCGGTCGTCACCTTGGATGGGCTTGTCGCCAAAACTAATGACGGCACTGAACCCGGGAAGGCCGAGCACATTGATCATGTTGCCCATAAACGAGACGCCGTCTTTCCAAATGATGACATCCGCGGCGCGCGGACTGCCCACCGGCGTGCTGTACGAGATTGCCGCATAGTGCACGGCGCAACCCTTTTGGACGGCCGGCTCCAGCAGCGGCGGTTTGAACGGGTGTATCTGCGCATCCTGCGCGATCTTGCTCTCGGCGAACATATGCACGCCGTATCCCTTGTCGAGCAGTCCTGCAATAAGGTCGTTAACGCGCTTCGTGTCGCGCACACGCGCGCGATCGATAAAGCAGGTGTTCATCATGCGCGCGATGAAACCGACGACCGGCCACTGTTCGACATCGGCGCGCGATACATAAACGCAGCCCGCCGTGCGCGCAAGAAGCAGCACGTCGATATAACTCAGATGATTGGTGACGAGGTAGAACGGCGGCGACGGCGGCGTTCCGCGCACTTCCAGCTTCATGTTCACGATGCGCGCCACGCCTCCCGCCCAGCGGTAGAGCAAGCGGCGCGTAGTCCGCTGATCGAGCGAAAGGGAGTACAAACCCAGCATTTTACTGACCAGGCGGAGCGAAAACAGCGACAGCGTCCAAACGGCCAACGCCAGCATGCGCCAACCCACACGCAGTGCCACCAGCAATTTCACGATTCTGGAGTCCCCGTGGTTGTGCCGCGCGGAATTCAGCGGCGATACATCGATTACTTGTTCGCGGAAGCCCCTGTGCCGGGTTCAGGCAGCAGTTCCAGCCTGATCTTGGCAATACAATTGCCCCCGGCGTCAAGTACCGTGATTCGGAACCTGCCGTGCGTGATAACCTCTCCCTGCAAGGGTATCCGCCCGGCCACATGCATGACCCAACCGCCGACCGTCTCCACTTCGTCGTCTTCGATGGCGACTCCCACAGCCTCGGAGGCATCTTCGAGGTACGTTCGCGCGTCGATCACGTAGGCGTTTTGTCCCACCTGATGGATTTGGCTTTCTTCACGGTCATGCTCGTCCATGATGTCGCCGAAGATCTCTTCCAGAATGTCTTCAATGGTGACCAGCCCGTCCGTGCCGCCGTATTCGTCCGTCACGATCGCAAGATGCTGCTTCGTTTTCCGCAGCTCCTGGAGCAGATCGTCGACCTTCATGGAATCGGGCACATGCTTCACTTCGTGGATAAACCGTGTGATGTCCGGATTATCGGGCGTCGTGTCCAACAACACTTCGTGAGCGCTCACCACGCCGATGACCTCGTCGATCGATTCGCGGTAGATCGGAATGCGCGTGCGGCCCGATTCCACGAGGAGATCCACCAGTTCTTGCCGCGTGGCCGTGTCGGGCAGCGCCTGAATATCGATGCGCGGCACCATGATCTCCTTGGCCTGCGTCGCCTGAAGATTGATCACGGAATGAATCATGCGGCGCTCTTCCGGCTCGATGGTTCCGTGATCGGCGCTCTCATCGACCAGCACGCGCACATCGTCGCGCGTGGCCATCAGGGGGCTGATGTGCTGCTCACGCGCGCCCGCCGTGCGGAACAGGGCGCGGGTCAGCCACGACACCGGCGCGGCCAGCGGCGACAGGAGCACGTACGCAAGTTCAACCGCCGGGAGCAGCGCCAGCGACAACCGGTTGGGGTGCATGCGAAACACGCTCTTGGGCACGATTTCGCCGAATAGCAGAAGCAGCGGCGTGACAATGAGCATCGCGCCCAATTCGCCGAGCGGACTCCTGCTGATGGCGAGTGTCGCGGCGACGGTCCCAATGTTCGTTCCGATCAGCAACATGGTCAGCATCTGATCGGGATGCGAGTGGTATCGCAGGAGCCGCGCCGCGCGTTTCTGGTGTTCCTCTTCCGCCAAGAAGCGCAGTCGGATCGGATTCACCGATACAAAGCCTGTTTCGTATCCGGCAAACATGGCCGTAAAGATCACGGCGACAAACAAGATGGCGAATGCGGTAATGGGCGTCATGTCGCACCCGCCTCGGAGCCTGCGGTGGGCTCCGTTTCCTGCGGGTCTCGTTTGGAGATGTACGCGCGCACGCTGGATACGCGCTTCCCGTCGCAGGCTTCGACAGTGAATCGGACGCCTTCGTAGTCGATTTCGTCGCCGGATTCCAGGATCTTCTCGCTCTTGGCCATTAGAAAGCCGCCGAGCGTCTCGTGTTCATCGTCTTGAAGGTCCACGCCAAGCAACTCGCTCAACTCGTCCAGCGGCATGCCGCCTTCGATTTGATACTCCGACTCGCCAAGCTTCAAGTAACCCGGCTCTTCCTGCTCGTCTTCGTCCATGATCTCGCCGACGACCTGCTCGACGGCGTCTTCGAGCGTGACAATGCCCGCGGTTCCGCCGTATTCGTCGACCACGACGGCCAAGTGCGCGCGGTGGCGTTGCGCGTCCGCAACGAATTGCTGCACCGTCATCATCGCAGGCACAAAATGAACCGGTTTGATGAGTCCTTTGATAGTCCGCTGCAACTCGCCGCGCGCAATGCAGGGGATGAGGTCTTTCGCGAGCAACACGCCAACCACGGTATCGAGGCTATCCCTATACACGGGCATGCGTGAATACTCGTGTTGGCGGACTGTATCGAGCGCCTCGGCCACGGTGGTGTCTTCGGACAGTGAAATGACATCGGGGCGCGGCACGAGGATTTCGCGCAATTGCGCGTCGCTGAATTCGAGAATGCCTTCGATCATCTGCCGCTCGTCGTCTTCGATGACGCCCTGGGCTTCCCCGTCGGTGAGCACCGTCCGCAATTCGTCGTCGGTGATAAACGGCGCGGCGTGCAATTGCCGGAATCGCGTGAGTCGAAACAGCGCCTCGGTCATCCACAGCAGACTGTCGCGAATGGGCGCAAGCGCTCGATCCGCGGCAAGCAGGGGGAACACCGCCACGCGAGCGATTCGCTCGCTCATACGCACCGCGAATACCTTCGGAGAGATTTCGCCGAAGAACACGAGCACGGACGTGCATAGCGCCACCGCAAGCACGTACGCGCCAGCCTCGGGCAGCGTGGGGAAGTAGTAGCTAAGAAGATCCTGAACATGCGACCCCAGAAAGATACCGATGAGCACATTGACGATTGTGTTGCCCACAAGAATAGTCGTCAGCAGGCGGCCCGGATGGTCCATGGTTTTAGCGACAAGCGCGCCGCCCACGCTACCTTCTTCGCGCATGCTGCGCAGGCGAATCTTGTGGATCGAGAAGAACGCCGTTTCCGATCCCGAGAAGAACGCCGAGCAACACAGCAGCACAAACACTACAAGCAAGATCTGCGGCGGAAAGATCTCTGTCCACGACTGCGCGGGCTCGGTCATTGCCGCAGGATCGATGGTGGCGCCGTCGAGCGGAGGCGTTCCGTATGCGGAGAACATCCCAATCCCTACCAGAAATGCCGCGCCGAGGAACGCCACCTGGGCGCTCCGGGAACCCGCCCGGCGCGGCGGTCGCTTAGCGTCGTCCAAGTTTCTTCGTTCCTCGCTTGCGCGGCGAATCGGCGCCGTGGCCATGATGTTGAATCCAAACACTCTCGAGAGGGAGACGGAGATACTCCGCCTGCTTCATGGCCATGACTTGGCGCTGCTTTTCGTCGGGGTGGTCATAGCCCAAGAGATGCAGCAATCCATGGCAAAACAGAAGCCGCACTTCCTGGCGGATGGCCTTGGGATTCGGAGAACGCGCCAGCACGGTGTCCAGCGAGATCACGATGTCCCCAAGAAGACGGGGCTCAGTCTCGTCCTTGGACGTCGAGGCTTCCTCTTGAGGAAACGACAACACGTCCGTGGGCTCGTCTTCGTTGCGGTATTTTAGATTCAATTCGCGAATCTGGTCGTCGTTGCACAGCCAAAGACTAATCTCGACGTTGTCGGTGATCCGCTCTCCCGCGCACACGCGCCGGGCAAGCACTCGCAGGTCTTCTTTTGCGTAGGTGTTCGGATGGGGCGTTGTGTTTCGGACGGCTAGGCTCAACATTACTTGTCCTGTCCTCCCGAGAGTGCAATCACGTTTGTGGCTTCCGGTTTAGGAGTCTGGTCGGGATAGGTAATACGACGGTGCTGCGAGGTCATTATACGCCTTGTCAGCACTTCGGCGATCGTGTCCAAGTCTTTCAGGGTCAGGTCCGATTCGTCAAACTGCCGGTCGGAAGCCCGGTTGGAGATGATGCGGTCGATCAGCTCGCGGATGCGCTCCTCATTGGGATTCTTCAGCGTACGTACCGCCGATTCCACCGCGTCGCATATCATGAGAATCGCGGTTTCGCGGCTGCGCGGACGCGGCCCCGGATACCGGAAGTCCGCTTCGATAACGCCGCCGTGCTTCTGCTGCGCCACCGCCTCCTGATAGAAGAAGCTGATGAGGCACGTGCCGTGATGCTCGTAGATCGCGTCGATCAACGGTTTCGGCAGCCGCAGGCTGCGCGCCATTTCTGCGCCCTCTGACACATGCGAAGCGATTGCGCGCGCGCTCAATCGCGGCGAGAGGCCGTCATGCACGTTGGCGCCGGTCTGGTTCTCGACAAAATACTCGGGCCGGCGCAGTTTGCCGATGTCGTGGTAATACGCGCACACGCGCGCGAGCAATCCATTCGCGCCGATGGCATCCGCGGCCGCCTCCGCCAACTGCCCAAGCATCAGGGAATGCGCGTAGGTCGCGGGGACTTCCATCGCCAACCGGCTGAGGATGTGGTTGTTAAGGTCGGAGTATTCGAGCAACTGAATGTCGGTGGTAATCCCAAAAAGCCGTTCCAGCGGCGACAGGAGCCCCGGCACAATGAACAAACAGACCAAGCCGTTCAGCGCGATGGCAAGCAAGCCTCGGAAGGTCGCTTCGCTAAAGAGCGAATCCTGCGCGAGTGCAATGCCAACCATCGCGAGTATGCCCACGATGGTTGCTTTGACGGCGGCGCTGCCCATATCGCTGCGGCGGCGCACCACCGTAATGCTCAGAATCCCCGTAAACGACATCGTGCACAGGATGACCATGGCCCGCCAATTGTTGTCGAATTGAATCGAAACCAGCATGGCGATCAGAAGACTGACGAGTCCCGCTAGCCGGGCATTCGTCAGAATCGCGAGCAGAATGGCCGCTGCCATCGCGGGCACAAGAAATCCGCTGTCGTCAAAGTAGGCGATCACGCGCCCAATCAAGATCGTTGCGCATAACACCAGAAGCACCAGCATGAAATCGCGCAGCGGCATCTTTCGTTTAGGCGCCAGAATCGGCAATGCCCGCTCCAGACCGCCCAAGATGATGCCAACGAGAATCATGTGCCCAAGGAACGTACCCAAAACGTTGGCCGTCTGCTTGTCGAAGCGGGACTTCTCCGCCAAGTACGTTTGCACGTCCAGCCGCGTTTGAGGCGTCCACTTCACACCGAGACGAATGATCTCTTCGCCCGGCACGAACTCCTTCATAACGGGTTCAACCGAAATACGGGCCGTTTCGCGGCGCACGCGTGTTTCTTCGTCATCAAACCGTAACGTGTCCGCCAGGCAAAGTTGGGCCACTTCTTCGGCGGCATCTTGAATCGACACCCGATCGGCGGCGGCATCTCCTGCAACCGACTGAAGTCCCTCGTCGGCCTTGGCAATGCGTTCCTTCAACGTGTCACGCGCCTCGCCAAGCTTCAGCGCCTGATTCAGGGGAATCTCTTCTTCTTCGAACTGCCCCGCAAGCGGACGCTCGCGCAGCACCAGAATCTGGCGATCCGACGTTTTGGACGAAAATCCGCTTCCGGTCTCACCGGGTTTGAGTATCCCGTACGACAGCACATATTCGAGACCGCTCTTTGCGATGCGCGTCAGTTGATCGAGATTGGCAAACTCCATCGGCGTCGGGCGGCTATTGCCTTCATCTCCCTTCGCGGAAATCACGGAGCGAACCCATTCGGGCTTGGGCATCAGCCACGTTGCCAACAGGTTTGCGTCGCCAATGGCGCTCAAGGACTGCGAAGAAGCGATGAGACTCTCGGCATGCGCCTTGACCACGCGCGAGAGCGTCGCGTTCAGGGCTTGCTCACGTACGCCCGGCTTAAGCTGATCGCGCAGCTCCGCCTCAAGTCCTTCGCGCTGCGCTTTAAGTTCCGAAACCATCGCGTCGAACCGTTCCAACTGAGATCGCACCGCTTCGTCGTTAACGCGAAAAACATCCGGAACCTTGCTTGCCGCCGCTTCCCTGGCCTCGCGCGTACTCGCCGTGTCTTCGCTCTGGAAACCGATCTCCGCGATGATGGTTTCGTCGGCGGGAATTCCGTCCTTGTCGGGCACGCGGATTTCCGAAGTGGTGGTCAGGCGTTTCGTCACGCCCAGCAACAGCACGATAAACGCCAGCGCCAACGCGCCCCGCTTCAATTGGCGTTCGCGATACGTCAGCGATTGCTGCGACTGCCCGCGGTACGTTCCACCGCTGAGCCGTTGCCTCTTTCGTAGATACTTCCCGAATATCATTGCCGCCCACCGCGTTCCAGGACGCTGTGATGGTGCTGCGTCTCCGAATCGGTTTGTGCGCCCGCCGCTTCGTAGGCGTCGATAATTCCCTGCACCAACGGATGCCGCACCACGTCGGCGCGATCCAGCCGCACAATGGCAATGCCCGGCGTGTGCTTCAGAATGCGGTTCGCCTCCACAAGGCCCGAAGTCGTGCCTTTGGGCAAGTCGACTTGCGTGATGTCCCCCGTGACCACGGCTCGCGAACCTTCGCCAAGCCGTGTGAGAAACATCTTCATCTGCTCGGAAGTCGTGTTCTGCGCTTCGTCGAGAATGGCAAACGCGTGGTCCAACGTGCGGCCGCGCATAAAAGCCAGAGGCGCCACTTCAATCGCCTCGCGTTCAATCAACCGGCGGGCACGCTCGACATCCACCATCGAATACAGCGCGTCGTACAAGGGTCGTAGATACGGATTGACCTTTTGCTGCAAGTCTCCCGGCAGAAATCCAAGGCTTTCCCCCGCTTCGACCGCGGGACGCGTCAAGATAAGCCGGTTCACTTCTTTGTTGAGCAAGGCGCTGATCGCCGCCGCCATCGCCAGGTACGTCTTCCCCGTACCCGCCGGACCGATCGCCAGGGTGACGCCGTGGTTCCGGATGGCCTCAAGGTAACGGACTTGGCCCCGAGTTCGCGGTTTAATCGCGATCTCGGTGCGCAAGAGAGGACGGGGCGAACCCCCGAGCAAATCGCTCAGGGGTGCGCCCCGGTTCGTTCGTGCTTCGTTCAAGGCATAACTCACGTCGGCCACGGTTGGCGTGTGCCCGCGCCGTACGGCAACAAGCATTTCGCTCAGCATGGACCCAACCATGGCCGCATCAGGGTCTTCGCCCATCACAACGACCTTAGCGCCGCGATCGACGATCCGAACAGGGGTTTCCTGTTGGATGCGCTTCCGGAGTTCTCCGTTGCGCCCAAGAAGCTTTATTGCTTCTTCTTGGCTATTCAGAATGATCTCGTGTGTCAGGGTTCGGTAACGACTCCCTGTTGTGCGCTGCCGTCCGGCTCCAACTCCACGCGGAAGATCTTCTCTCCCGGGCGGACGAGCTTTCTATCGCGGCGGAGATCCGCCTCGACCTCGACCGGGTCATTGTTGTCCAGGCCATCGACACGCTCCTGCAGTCGTTGCTCTTCCTGCTTCAACGTCTCAAGCTGGTCCTGGACCGTCTGCACATACTTCTCGTTTTCGAGATAGTATTCGTACTTGCCGCGAAGATCACGGTGCCATACGTATGCAGCCGTCAACCCGATGGTGACGAGCAGCGCGATTACGTACCCTTTACCCATCATCCTTCAAGCCAATCTGTAATGGGGCTGGTTACTTCGCCCCGGCCTTGGGCTTCATTATATTGTAAAACGCCTGCATACCCAAGAATTCTGCCTGGCCACCCAACTCTTCTTCGATACGAAGCAGTTGGTTGTACTTGGCGATACGGTCGCTGCGCGACGCGGAACCGGTCTTGATCTGGCCGGCGTTCGTCGCCACCACCAAGTCGGCGATCGTCGAATCTTCGGTTTCACCGCTGCGGTGGGAAATAACCGCCGTGTAACCTGCCCGCTGGGCCATCTCGACAGCTTCCAACGTCTCGGTTAACGTACCGATTTGATTGACCTTAACGAGGATCGAGTTGGCGATGCCCTCGCGGATACCGCGCGCCAGGTACTCGGTGTTGGTGACAAATAAGTCGTCGCCCACCAACTGCGTCTTCGTGCCCAGCTTGTCGGTCAACAACTTCCAGCCGGCCCAATCGCCTTCGGACATACCATCTTCAATGGAGATAATGGGATACGCGGCTGCAAGCCCGGCCAGGAAGTCGGCCATTTCCGCGGAACTCCGTTCCGGCTTCTTCTCGGCGCTCAAAATGTACTTCTTGCCCTTGTAAAATTCGCTGGCCGCGCAGTCCAACGCCAGGAAAATGTCTTTGCCCGCCTTATACCCGGCGTTCTTGATGGCCTTCAAGATGACTTCGACAGCTTCGACATTCGACTTCAGGTTCGGTGCGAAACCGCCTTCGTCGCCGACCGCCGTGTTCAGACCCTGGCTCTTCAACACCGCCTTCAACGCGTGGAAGACTTCCGTTCCCATGCGAAGCGCTTCTTTGAACGACTTCGCACCGGCGGGCATGACCATGAATTCCTGGATGTCGACGTTATTGTCCGCGTGGGCGCCGCCATTCAGGATGTTCATCATCGGGACCGGCAGGACGTGGGCGTTTGCGCCGCCAACATAACGGTACAGCGGGACTTCCAATGCGGTCGCGGCAGCCTTCGCAACTGCCATCGACACGCCGAGGATAGCATTTGCGCCGAGCTTCCCCTTGTTCGATGTACCGTCGAGCGAGCAGAGGGTCTTGTCGATCTCGCGCTGATTCAACGCGTCCATCCCCATCAATTCCTGGGAAATGACCTCGTTGACGTTGTCAACCGCTTTCAACACGCCTTTGCCGAGGTAACGCTTGGCGTTCTTATCGCGCAATTCGATGGCTTCGTTTTCACCCGTCGAAGCGCCCGAGGGGACAGCCGCGCGGCCCATTACGCCGCTGGACAGGTATACATCAACTTCTACTGTGGGGTTGCCGCGCGAATCCAAAATCTCGCGCCCAACGATTCCGGTTATTCTCGTCATGGGTACCTTTCTCCTTCCATTCCTGTCCGTACAGCCTGCCCGTTCGGGCGGCCTCCGGCTTCAGCTTCCGTATAAATCTAACCCTTCCAAGGGAATAGAGCGTCTCGAACTCCCCGATTCAGATAATCGTCCTGACTGTCATCCGGCGCGATGGTCTTCGTGGGCCCCTCCGCGCTGTCCGGCGTCGCATACTTACGAGCCAGGAGCTCGTAGGCCGACGACATCAGCACCATCACCACCGACCCGTACAAAAAGAACAAGAACGGCGGCAACAGCAAGGCAATGACCCCAAGAGCGCACACCTGCAACCCTAAGCCTATAGATAGAAATGGGTTAGCAAGGACGAGCAGTATCGACAGTTTAAGTGTGGCCACCACCCCCGCCCGCTTCTGCGCCAGCGCGGGAAATGCATACAGTCCCGTGAGCAGCACGAGAAGCACTCCCCACAAGGCCAACGCGCTAAGGGCGTACCCCACAATCGGGGCTACCTCATTCAACTTTGATGCGTAGAACCATACGCTTGTCGTCAAGCATGTAAGCGCAATCGCGAGTATTCCCCCGACGCCAATTGCGCGACGCCAATAAAGCCGGATTCCTGCGAACAGATCCCCTAGCGACCCGTCTTTGCGCTCGATGAGCTGTTTCGCCATGTGAGCCACCCCCACCGCCATCACCGGAAAACCGGCCAATGCGGTGAGTAGCGCACCGGGTACCCCCAAGAACAACTGAACGGCAGGGTTCCCCGAAAGTATGCAACTTGCGGCAATACTACCTGGAACCAGCACGATCAACGCCCACAGCAGATTGGCTGCCAGGAGCTTTCCGGTATGGTCATACACAACCCAGAAAGCCATCTTGAGGGCGCGACCCAACATACATGCACTATCCCGGATTTCTCACGACCCACGCCGCGAAGCCCACGGCGTGAGCGTTCGCAAGCTCTACTGCAAAGTCCACGGCGGCTCTCCGCGCACAGACTGTCCGCGAGAAATCCTCATGGCGTATCTTCAATGCTATGCGTAAATGCGTGCTGCACCGGCGCTTAACCGCGCCGCTGCGACACGCCGTCCACAGGAGGATCAGATAAACACCTGGATGCTGCTCCGGCGCTTCAGATCCTCGATCCATTTCTTGTAGTGGACGCCCGCGGCCGCGGTCCGAAGTATCGGCTCGATGTCCTTACGGACTTCCGCGAGCGGCGCAAGGCCCGCTTCTTCGCGCTTATCGACCATCAGCAAGTGAAAACCGCCATCCGTCTCGACGATTTCACTAAGCTGACCGGGCTTCAACCCGAATACCGTGTCCTCCAATTGGTGCACCAAATCGCCCCGCTCGACCCATCCAATGAGACCGCCGTCTTCCGAGCCCGGCGCCTTGGAATACTGATTGGCGAGCTCCTCGAAATCCGAACCGGCGTCGATCTCGCTGCGCAACTCTTCCAGGTGCGCTTTGACCTTCGCGCGCGTTTCCGGTTCCGAATTCGCGGGGAGGAAAATCTGATATGCGTGCACACGCTCGGGGTGCTTAAACTCGTCCATGTGATCTTGGTAATACTGCGCGACCTCGGACTCCGTCACGGTGACGGACGTGTCGAACTCTTTCGTCTTGCGGATTGCCATCGTACGCGCAAGCATTTGCTTGCGGAGCCTGTTGCGCAGATCGCTCAGCGTCTCGCCGGTCGACTGCAATTCCTTCATGAACTCTTCATTCGTGCTGAAGAGCTTCTTGTACTCGTCCAGCCGCTTCTCGACAATGTCCTCTTCCACTTTAAGACCGATATTCTGCGCCTCGCGCAGCAACACCTTGTTCTCAATGGCTTGATCCAAGGTTGCTTTAATCTTCTTCTGCAATGCGGCATCGAATTCCGCATCGCTGGTCGCGCCGCGGCGAATCTCATTCAACTGCGGACCGATTTCCGCCATGATATCGCTCAGCAGAATCGCTTCCTTGTCGACCGTTGCCACCACCTGGTCCACGGTAGTTGCGCGCTGCGCATACCCGGCAAATGCGGGCACAAACACCAACAGCCCCAACAAAACAGCCGCTCGCAGTGTAGTCATCGTAGATTCGATCCTCGCTATGCGGTAACGAACAGCACGGAATCCCAGCAGTCGAATTGGGAGCATCCAAGCCGCGCCGGGCTACCTGATTTTCTCGGTTTTACAGTCTATGCGCTAACCCGAGAAGCATACCATAGCGCGGAAAACTGCGCAAACCATCGATGCACACCTCCGATACACGGCTGAATTCGCCACGCGCCCCACCTCCCACGACGAGAGTTTGATCGTGCCGCCCGCCATTTGCTACGATATCCCCGACCGCACGGGAAACCGTGTAATCGTTGGTTGAAGACAGCCGGTGGCCTTTAGGCCTTAAAATTGCCTGCCGAGACCGCGGTACGGAACCATTTTTTGGAGAATCCTATCCCGCACTGTCTTCGGACCGTGCGGGTTTTTTATTTCGCTTTGGAAAGGAGGTGACTGCAAGTGCCAAAGCAAGAAAAGATTGATGCCGTATCCGAACTCAAGGAGCGCATCGAAGCCCATCAGGTCGTCGTGATGACGAAATACATCGGAATCAAGGCCGGCCAGGTGTCGTTGCTACGCAAGAAGCTTCGCGATTCGAATGTCCAGATGAAAGTCTACAAGAACACGCTGGCCAAGCGCGTTCTCGACGAACTGAATCTGTCCGACGCCGCGAAGTTCATGGATGGCCCGACCGCATGGACGTTCTCGAACGATCCCGCCGCGCCGCCCAAGGTTCTCAAGGAGTTCAACAAGGACGTCCCGGTCGTCTCCATGACGGGAGGTATCCTGGACGGCAAGGTGCTGGGTCCCGCGCAACTGGAAGCGCTGGCGAGCCTGCCGTCGCGCGAAGTGCTTATCGGCCAGGTCGTCGGAACGATCGCCGCGCCGTTGCGCAACTTCGTCGGCGTGCTCAGTGCCATGCCGCGTAATCTGGTCAACGTGCTCGACCAGATCAAGAAACAGAAGGAAGGCGCCGCCGCGTAGACGGCTGCGGGCGAGGCGGGCCACAGGGGCTCGCGCCGCTGCTTAAACGAATGAATACGGGCTGTGTGCCCGATACGTGTAGGAGTTTCAATCCATGGCCACGAAGACAGAAGAAATCATCGAGAAAATCTCCGAGTTGTCGGTGTTGGAGTTGAGCGAGCTGATCAAGGCGCTCGAAGACAAGTTCGGCGTGACGGCTGCCGCCCCCATGATGATGGGCGCCATGATGCCGATGGCTGGCGCTGGCGGCGGCGAAGCGGCCGCGGACGAAGGCCCGAGCTCGTACGACGCGATCCTCGCGGAAGTCGGCGGCAACAAGATCCAGGTCATCAAGGAAGTCCGCGCCATCACCGGTTTGGGCCTCAAGGAAGCCAAGGACCTCGTCGACGGCGCTCCGAAGCCCATCAAGGAAGACATCTCCGAAGACGAAGCGAAAGACATCAAGGGGAAGATCGAAGCGGCCGGCGCGAAGGTCGAGATCAAGGGCCACGCCTAGTCCTCGTTTTGTCGATTCAGATCAAACGCGGCGAGTGTTTCGGCACTCGCCGCGTTTCTTGTTTCCGTGGCGCGTTGATCGCCTCCCCGCCGCATCGTATTATCACGCAAAACCCGGTGTGGAGTTCCTGGCATGCCTAGGCTTCTGGTCGATCCTCAACAGCCCGGCGCGCAGCAGTATACCGTGCCTATTACCGCTGCCATTACGCATTTGGGGCGCGCCGAAGACAATACCGTCTCGCTGGCGATCGAAGGCGTCTCCCGGCATCACGCGAAAATCCTCCGGCGGGGCGACCAAGTTGTCGTCATGGATCTCAATAGCCTGAACGGCACCTACGTCAACAATCAGCGCATTGTCGAGCGCGTACTCAGCGATCGCGATGAAATCCGTCTCGGCGGCAATTGCCTGCTCGTCTACCTTGCTGACGACCCCGGCCAGGCTCCCAAACCGGATTCCTCTTCGCCATCGTCTCTGGTTCAGGATCTGGCCAAGATTCGCGACGAGATGGATCGCGTTAGCAGCACACTCACCATGATTGGCAAGCAGGCAACCAGCGGGCAGCCCCAGGCGCAGGCCGTCGCACAGGAAACCGCCAAGCAAGACGTTCTGACCATGAGCCGCGCCTTCCGCAGGCTTTCCGCGCTCTATCAGGCCAGCAAACTGCTCGCTTCGGACTTCGACATCTCGAAGCGGTTGTCCGCCGTTCTCGATACGGCCATGGAAGTCACGGGCGCGGACCGGGGCTTTCTGATGGTGCGAGAAGAAGCCACGGGCGCACTTCGCGTCAGCGTTGCCCGCGAGATGGGGCAGGATATGCGCGCGGGATCTCCGAGTATGAGCATTGCGGGCCGCGCCGCGATGTCGGGTGAACCCGTGCTGATGACCAGCGACGACCAACAATACAGCGGGAGCGAAAGCATCATCCGCCAGCAGATTCGCAGCGCGATGTGCGTGCCGCTGCGCATCGAAGATCGACTCCTTGGCTCAATCTACGTCGACACGCGCAGCACAACCCATACGTTTAACCAGGAAGACCTGGAATTGTTCGCGTCGGTTGCCGCGCAGGCCGCGTTCGCCATCGACAATGTGCGTCTCTATCAGCGCATGGTGGAAACGGAGAAGAAGCGCGCAAATCTCGGACGCTTCTTGTCGCCGTCAATTGTCGAAGAGATCATGCGCAAGGAAGGCGCGCTCGAGCTTGGCGGCACCAAGCGCGTGGTCACGGCGTTCTTCTGCGATATTCGAGGCTTCACACCCATCGCGGAACGGCTGCCCGCATCGACCTTGGTCGACATGCTCAACGAGCACTTCACCGCGATGACGCAGATCATCTTTTCGATGCAGGGTACGCTCGACAAGTACATCGGCGACGAGATCATGGCGGTGTTCGGCTCGCCGCTCAACCGGGACGACGACGCCTTGCGCGCGGTGACCGCCGCGGTGACGATGCAAATCCGCAACCATGAGATGAACACGAAGCGCCAGCAAGCGGGCCTGCCTCCCTTTGAGCTGGGCATCGGGGTTGCCACAGGCGAGGTCATCGCGGGACTGGTGGGATCGCCCGATCGCATGGAGTTCACCGTTGTCGGCGATCGGGTCAATACTGCGCGGCGGCTGTGTTCGCTGGCTGAACCCGGACAGGTTGTGGTTGCGGATACGACCTATGAGCTCATCAAAGACCACGTGAAAGCGCGTGCCATCGGCACCGTCCTTCTCAAGGGCAAGGAAGAACCCGTACACGCCTACGAGGTGGAAGCGATTCAATAGTGAAGCCGCCCGCAGCACGCGCGGCCTGACGCCCGAACTCGACCTCCGCTCAGCCTCGGCCTGACGCGCCCAGTATCATGAACTTGACCACCGCGCCGATGAGCAGGACCACACCAGCCGCCAGCGCGATGTGCCCTCCCCACAGCTTCAGGAAACCCGGGCTCGGTGCAGGTTCGGTCAAGACTACAGGCTCCGACTCCGTTGACTCCGTGATTTCGGTAGGCTTTGATCGCTTGAGACGTTCTTCTGCCATTTGGGTAGCGCGTTTGGCGAGTTCAAATTCGTGCGCGTTTACCCATATCTCGCCGGAGGAAGTCTGAACTTTGACGTTTCCCGCTCTGGCTTGTGCTTGTTCCTGAAGCTGCTTCCACTCGTCATCGCTTACTTCGAATCGGTCGGCGATTTCGCTTTCCTGATAGGAACCTGGAGGCAGCGTGGCATTGGAATCCGGACTGACCATTTTGAAGTAGTAAACTTTTCCCTTGGGCGTGGACGCCTCGGACTTGTAGTATCCATACACGGGCTCGGCGGAACTCTTGAGTTCAAGCCGGTATATGATGTTTTCCTTGAAATCGAGACCTGCGCCCAGGATAGCGCATGCGGCTAAAATAAGTATTGGTTTCATAGTCTCAGTATAGAAAGCGCGTCGCGTTCTGACAAGTGGAGTCCGTACGCCCGGTGCGATGCCAGAAGCGCGACAGAATAAGGATTGAAATCAGCCTCTATGGAAGTCTCCGTGATCATCGGGATTGCAGGCACGGTTGTGGTGCTGGCTTTAACGCTCCGCGCGTGGATGCGCAGCAAGGAAGGGTCGACGCGGGGCGGTGGTCCGACGAGCTCGTTTGAGATGGAGTGCAACACGTGCCACCGCCACTTGGTCATTCACCCGCATCAGCTTGTCACCTTGTCGGGACCTGAAATGGCCCTTTGCGTCCGAGTCAAGCCCGAACTGAGAGGCCGAAAGATGGCTGAATTCGTTTGTCCCTATTGCGAAGCCTCGCACGCGTTCCTCATGGACCGCCGTCCGCCGGAGTGGATTGGGGCAAACTTGTATTCGCCGCAAGTGAAGACGTCTACCTGCATGGAGTGCAGCAAACCGCTGCGCAAGGCTCCGTGGCCGCCGATGTTGTACGATGGCCGCTTAAACGAGGCCCCCGAATTGCATGCGGATTTGGGGCTGGTCTGCTCACGGTGCCAAGCGGTAGTCTGTGTCGCGTGCGTAAAGAATGCCACACGCAATCGCACCAAGGACGGTTCGCTTGTGTGTCCGAGGTGCCACCGGACTCCGGTCAACCGCGTGTTTCATCCCGAGTTGTAGTGTGAGAAATCCGGACTATTCTCCGTCCACATTCACCAGCGGATAGGATTCCACTTTCCCGGCCCTGCTGAATGGCAAGTAGATATAGCGGACCTTTCCGATAACCGATGAGATGGGCACCGTCCGCTTGTAATTCTTGCCATCGGGACCCTTGTTGCCATATTCGTCGCTCACGGTGACTTCGCCCGTGTCGGGATCGATCAACCAGCGGCTGCTGTCTTCGCTCTCGTTACGGTTGTCTCCCAGTACGAGGATCTCGTTCTCCGGAACGGTGACCGGCACAAGAACGTAATTGACGGGTTCAAACAGGTACGGCTCCGATGCGTACTTGCCATTAATGGAGAGATACCCGTTGTCCTCCGAAATCGTGTCGCCCGGCAATCCCACGAGCCGTTTGACGAGATAGGCCCCTTTCTGGGTCGGGTCGCGAAGCACGATGATGTCGCCACGGTGGTAGTACTCTTCGGGAGTGGCAAACAGGTAGTCTCCCGGCAGCAGCGTGGGCTCCATCGACCTGGAAGGCACTTTAAAAGGTACCGCACCCATAATTCCGAACACGTATATGGGCACCAGCGACCCGATGATTACCACGGAGTAGAACGCCACACGTCCGCGGGGGAGATTTCCTATAAACTGTGGTAGTTCCATCTTTACTGAGCCAGTTTCGCTTCCACTTCACGCTTGAGTTTCTTGGCAACGTCGCTAGTCGGCTCGAGCTTCAATGCTTCATCCAGGCAAATCATGGCCTGTTCGTATTCGGGTTGCCGGATACGCACACGCGCCTCGTTGAGCCACGTGTAGAAGACCTGATCGGTGCGCCTGGCCTTGGCGCGCGCTTGTTCCCACGCTTTTGCCGCATCGTTCCAATTGGGCTCCACTTCAAATCGATCCGCCGCGAAAAAGTTCACGGCATAGTCTTCCAGCAACTCGTAGTCATCCGGCTTCAACTCCGCCGCCCTGCGCGATAGTTTCATCGCCTCGAAGAAGACCTTTTTCTTGTCCCACTTGAGTTCTTTCTGCACCTCGGGCCAATTGATCAGGTACGTCTGCGCGAGATTGTACTTGTAGTCGGGGTTGTCCGGATCGAGGTCTACGGCTTTCCGCTGATATTCCAGCCCAAGCGCGATGTCGCCGCGATGGCAGTAGTGGATACCCAGGTTGTTGTAGGGAAGACTCAGTTTGGAGTCCTCGGCGATGGCGATCTTCCAAGCCTTGATCGCCCCCATCTGGTCGCCTTTGCAGTCGTACAGGAACTCTCCATAGTAGTTTTGGGCGCGCGCGTTGTGGGGATAGTGGCCAAGCAACACATTGTACGCCTTCTCGATGAGCTCGAAGCGTTGCTGCCTCTGCTTCATCCGGTCGCTCGCATCTTCCTTCTCTCCCTGGCCCGCGAGACTCTCCGCGATGTCCACATCCCAGTCGGCCATCGCTTGCTGCAAAACGTGATACTGGCGCACCCCGGTAACCATAGCGTCTTCACTGGACGCAAACTGGTTGAGATACTCCAACTCGGCGGGGAAAGGAGACTCCGCGCACACAACCGCCGCGCAGAAGACAAAACCTATCGCAAAGACTCTGAGCATTCGTGCATCGCCTTTCGGGGTTGACTTCCATCGCTCATTTGCATGCGTGGCTCTTCCGCTTAAACCGCGCGTCTACGCCCAAGTAGAGTGCCGTGAGTACGGGGTGAAAATCCAGTAGGCCCGTCAAGCCCACGAATTGCGCGTTGCCTAACGCCACCACGCGTAGGCCGTCACTGGCCGCAACTTCTTGAAACCCAGCCGCTCATACAGACGACGCGCGGGATTGTCCTCGGTAACGCCAAGGGCAAGACGTTCGTAGGACGCTTCGCGGAAGCACTGCGCCACTTCGCATAACAAGGTGCGCCCGAAACCTCTTCCCTGAAATTCCGGCGCCACGGCAACCTGAAGGATGAACCCGACCTGGGGAGCCGCTTCGCATCCAAACAAAACGCCCGCCATCCGTCCCCCGCGGCGTATGCATCGAATAAACCCTGGGCGCGTGCGCCCGAAGCCCCCCGATGTGGCGCTCGCAATAAACGCCATCGCGGCCTCCATGTTCCTCACTTCCGAATGGAGCAACTGTCCTGGGTGATCCCGGTACGCATCCAACACGACTCCCGCCGCCTCTTCCCAGTCCTTTTCGGCCAAGGGATGGCTGGTGCGGAGACTGTCGACGGCCAAAGCCCCGGCCGTCAGCGGCGCAATCATGATCATGCGGTCGACACGCAGAAATCCAAGGCGGGCATAGGTGTCGTCCAATGTCAGCGAACAAAGTGGCACGGCCTCGGCAACGATCCCCGACAGTCCGGCATCCCGAAAACGGTTGACCGCCCATTCCGTGAGCTGCGATTCATGGCCTCTACCCGTGCACCGGCTCAGGACGTGGATAAAGGATATATGGGCGAGGTCATTGCGGATTACGCCGATGAGCAGGGCCTCGGCGCCTTCCTCTCCGATGGCTGCGTAGCCGGTCACCTGCGGGTGCGCAAGGGAGGCAGCAACCCCGGCCGGACCATTCTCAGCGTATGCCTCAGCGGCGGCGGGGCCGTACAACCCGGCGAGTCCCCCGGCAATCTCCACCACGAACTCATCGAAGTTCTTGGGGAGGTCTGTAATCCTCTCGATCCGCATCATACTGCTGGATAATAGCTTATCCGAGCGAGGGCCGTATAGTTGCAGGTCCGGTTCGTGCCGCGTATCGAGGGGGTTCCACGGTAGCTGTCGCCACTTGTGTTACCATATCCCGCGATTCAGGATTACTCCCTTGGAAAACCACAATCACGACGCATACCGCCGGTTCCATGAACGGCGACACCGCATGGTGCTGGAGCTACTCAACCGCCATGTCACGTCAAAGCAGCGCCGCTGCCTCGACATCGGCGGCGGGGGCGACGTGGCGGGTGCCGGACTTGTCATCCGCGAGCGCTTCGCCGAGGAACTGCACGCGGTGGATTTGGGTGACGACGTGGAGAAGGGAAAAGCGCGAGGTGTCGTGTCTGTCGCCTGCAACGTGGACAGCGAGCGCCTTCCGTACGATGACTCCTTCTTCGATTTGGTTTTATTCGCGTCCGTTATCGAGCACCTCTACAACCCCTTCTCGGTACTTCAAGAGATTGCCCGCGTGTTGCGTCCCGGGGGTACATTGCTGGTGGAAGCGCCCAACGCGGTCGCGATGGGCCGTCGCTTGGACGCGTTGTCGGGTCACAATCCGTTTAGATGGTTCAATCGCTACAACGCCGTCGAGAACAAGAGCCTGATGGTGTACTGCTCAGTCTTCTACACGCCGGAAGAGGTTGAAGA
>JAIBAQ010000019.1 GCA_019695095.1 Candidatus Hydrogenedentota bacterium | reverse complement strand
GAATGTAGCAATGCGGTGAAGGGGAAGTCAACAGGCAGAATCGAAGGTAAGGGCCGACAAGGACGACAAGGCCGACAAGGACGACAAGGACGACAAGGACGACAAGGACGACAAGGACGACAAGGACAGCAAGGACAGCAAGGACAACAAGGACAACAACAACGACGGCAAGGACAGCAAGGACAACAAGGACGGCAAGGACAGCAAGGACAGCAAGGACAGCAAAAACGGAGTGAGGCCAAGTGGGTTAGGTGGGTGCTTGAAATTTGGGTGATCAAATCGCATGATGCAATAGTAACTAGCGCGACAGGCCAATGAGAGCAAGGGCCAGGCGCGACGGAAGAATACCGGCGCCGGGCGGAAGGATCAGGCCTGCAATGCGTTGGTCGTTGCACGATGCACAACACACCCGGCACGGGGGCACAAAGGGAGCGTCATGAAAGTAGTTGGATTGGGAATCATTGGTTGCGGCAACATCGGTCCTGTTCATGCGCAGGCCATTTCGGAAATTCCGGATGCGCGACTGGTCGCGGTGTCGGATGTAGTCGAAAAGAATGCGAAGGCGCTTGCGGACAAGTATGGCGCTGAGGCGTATACCGACTATAAGGCCATGCTCCGGCGCGATGATCTGCATGCGGTGAGTTTGTGTGTGCCGAGCGGCATGCGGGCGGAGATTGCCGAGGAGTGCGCAAAGGCAGGCAAGCATATTCTGGCGGAGAAGCCGCTGGAAGTGAATTCGGAACGCATCAACCGCTTGATTAAGGCCGTGGACGAATCGGGCGTGAAGTTGGGATGCATCTTCCAGTACCGGTTCGCGGAAGGAGCGTTAGCCATCCGCAGGGCGCTGGATGAGGGACGGTTTGGGAAGCTGGTCATGGGGGACGCGTACATCAAGTGGTTCCGCTCGCAGGAGTATTACGACAGCGGCGCGTGGCGCGGCACGCGTAAGTTGGATGGCGGCGGCGTGTTGATGAACCAAGGCATCCATCAGATCGATCTGCTTGTATGGTTCATGGGCGGCGTGAAGTCGGTCGTCGCGCAAACCGCGCTGGTGGGCCACACAGGGCTGGAAGTCGAGGACTTGGCGTGCGCAATGCTCACGTTCGAGAACGGCGCGATGGGCGTGATTGAAGGCTCCACCGCGACGTGGCCGGGACATGCGGCGCGTGTGGAAATTTATGGCACGGACGGCAGCGCGGTGCTTGAAGACGGGAAATTGGTGGTCTGGAAGTTCAAGGACGAGCGGCCGGAAGATGAGCAGATCCGCGCGCAGATCGGTCAGGAATCGGCGTTGGGGTCGGGGGCGGCAGACCCGTTGGCGAGTTTGAAGCATGAAGGTCATCGGAGGCAGATCGACGATTTTGTGCATGCAATCCTTGAGGACCGTATGCCGCTGATTGATGGCCGAGACGGGCGAAAGTCGGTGGAAGTGATTGAAGCAATCTACCGGTCGGCGGAATCCGGGAAACCGGTGCAGTTGTAGGAATTGAAAGAACAGGGACAGACCCGTCTCCGCTTCGCTGCGCTTGGGTCAGTCCCTGTTTTTCGCTGCTTTTCACTCTTCCTTGAGTCTTCCACGTTTTGTCCCAATTAGGATTCTTTGGGGACGCGCGTTGTACGTAGCAATGTCCCCGTTTTTCATTGGGAAATCGTTTCTGTTATCCTCGTTTGAGTCTGTTCTGCCTGACCGATCCCGAGTGTAAACGGCTGAACCGGTCAGGCTGTCCATCACCCTCTTTGGAGATCCGTGTATGTTTCAGCGACGTGCTTGGCGCGTTTTTGTGTTTGGGATCCTGACCGCGGGCGCCTTGGGGCTGTACGCCTCGTATGCGGCGGAAGGTCAGGCGCCTGGCGAGACGCCGGCGCCGGTTCCGGCTCCCGAAGCGGCGAAAGAGGATAGTCCGGTAATTGCGAAGATAGGCGATAGCGAGGTCATCACGAAGGCTGAATTGGACCGGAGCATTGCGGCGATTCGGCAAAATCAGATGATTCAGGCGCGTGCGAGGGGCATGGCCGCGCCCACTATTCCTGAACCGACGCAGGCCCAGAAGATGCAGTTGCTCGATGACATGATTTCAACGCGGGTGATGTATTTGCTTGCGAAGCAGTCTGGGATCGTGATTTCGGATGAAGACGTGAATGCGGACATCGAGCAGAACAAGGCGCGGCTGCCTCAGGGGATGACGTTCGAGGACTACTTGACCAAGCAAGGATTGAACTTGGATACCGTGAAGGAGAATGTGAGAAGACGGATCCTCCTTCAGCGGTATACGGATCAGCAGACAAAGGACGTGACGGTGCCGGATCAGGAACTTGCGGACGAATACAAGCGCGCGTCTGAGCGCGGTGTGTTCGACGCGGTCGATTTCCAGCACATATTGATTCGTGTCGAAGGGACGGACGACGCCGCGTGGGCAAAAGGGAAAGAGGCAATTGACGCCGCGTATAAGCGGATCAAGGATGGCGAGGATTTTGCGAAAGTAGCGGCGGAAGTGTCGCAGGACGCGGAAACGAAGGACAAGGGCGGTGTGTATACCGGGGTGCCACACAATCCGAGGCGTCCGGAGTTGGACAAGGTGCTTTTTTCAACGAAAGTTGGCGAAGTGGCAGAGCCATTCAAGAGCGCGTCGGGCTGGCACCTGGTCAAAGTAAACGCGCGGGGTGCGATAGCGCAGGAGAAGGCGAGCGAGAATCTCAAGATGATCATGCTTCGCGCGAAGAAGCAGGAGGCGATGAAGAAGATCGTCGATGAAGCGCGGAGCAAGATGAACATTCAGATCACGATGCCCGCGGAAGGCGCTGCACCGGCGACGCCTGAGAGCGATGCCGGGAAGCTGCTCGACAAGGCGATCTAGTCCGCATTTGGACATTACTGGTTTGGGGGAAAGGCCGGGAACGTCGACTTAAGCAGGTCCATTTGGAAAAACAGGGCCTACTTCGACGCGATGCCATCGGTAGTAACGCGGAGATTCCCGCCTCACGGGTGTATTTGTTCAGAGAAAAGGGAAGCAGGTAGATGACGACGAATAAGACGCACGCTTCGACCGAACGCATTGACGTAACCATTGTGGGTGGAGGCATGATCACGCACGATCTGCTGCTGCCGTCGGTGTATCACCTTCAACGCACGGGTGTAGTTGGCAAGATTCAGGTCTGCGCGCTCAATACTCCGCCGCTCAAAGCGTTGCAGGAGAGTCCGGATTTGACGCAGGCGTTTCCTGGACAGAGCTTTGTTGCTCATCCGTCATTGAGCGAGCCGCCCACGAAGAACTATCCCGAGTTGTTCAAGGAGGTCATTGCAGCCATGCCGCCGCGCAATGCGGTCGTTGTGGCAATGCCCGATCAGTTGCATTACGCGGTGGTAAAAGAGGCACTGAAGAACAACCAGCATGTGCTGTGTGTGAAGCCGCTCGTGTTGAAGCATGAGCAGGCGGTTGAAATCGAGCATGAAGCGTACGAGAAGGGGCTGTTTGTGGGCGTCGAGTATCACAAGCGGTTCGATACGCGCGCGCTCATGGCGAAACGGCATTACGCGCTAGGTCATTACGGTGAATTCGTGATGGGCGAGGCACGGTTGCACGAGCCATACCTGTATCGGCATTCGAATTTTCAGAACTGGTTTACATGTCAGAACACGGACCCGTTTGTGTACATCGGGTGCCATTACGTGGACCAGGTCTATTTCATAACGGGGCTGCGTCCGACGTCGGTTTCGGTACACGGCGTGAAGGGGAAGTTCCCCAACGGCAATGAGTGCTTCATGTGGGCGCATGGCCGGGTCATCTTCGAAAACGGCGCATGCCTGTCAGTGGCCAACGGCCTGGGGTATCCGGACGATGGAGCCGGGAGTAACGACCAGTTCCTGATCATGTTCTTCGAAGGCGAAGACAAGACAGGCATGATTCATCACAACGATCAATTCCGAGGGGTCAGTCACTGTTACCTCGACGGAATCGGCTGCGGCGGCACGAAATTCAATTACGTCAGCCCCGACTTCTATCAGCTTGTGCCTTGGGAAGGACCTGGGTATGAACCGGTGGGCTATGGTTTCCGATCGGTTGCTGCCAACATCAGCACGATGCAGCGCATCGAGCGCGAGGCCGCCGGCTTGAGCGAAGCGGAGAGTCTCAAGTGCAGGCAGGCGATCATCAAGGAAGTTGACGAGAAGGGGATCATCGCGACGCCGGCGAATTCGAGCATCAATGAACTGGTAACGGAAGCGGCGCGCATGTCGATTCTCAGCGATGGGGATGTGGTGAATATCGTCTATGACGGGAAGCCGCATGTGGAGCCGAGGCACAGATAGGACCTACGGGACCCATAGGTCTTATGGGACCCATGGGCCGAGACAGCAAGCCCCAAGAACTGGTTGGACCAATGCGCTGTGGTGAGGATTCCCTAGGTCACGACAGGCATTGCAGTGGCTTTCCATCGCGGGTAAGCAGCGAATCATCTTTGATCGTGAGTTTGAATTCGCGGTCGCCTGCCTTTATCAGGACGTGTCCGTCCTGAATCTCCCACGAGCCGCGAGCGCGTTCGCCAGCGGCCATGACACCGCCTTCCAGAAAGCGGATACGGTATCTCCCCCACTGCCATTCGGTGTTGGTGAGCGTTTCTTGCGTGATGAGCTTGCCCGCACCGAGGCCGGTTGGCAGGCTGGTCTCGTTGCCGCCGGGAACATAGGAATAGCCCATATAACCGATGAACATCTCTTCGAAAGTCTGTTCACCGAATCCGACCCACGTGTTGGGGTCGGGATTGCTTGGGTTGGCGGATGAGTTGTCGAAGGCGCCGGTGCAGACGATGCGCGTGCCCGCGGGCAGGAGCTTCGGCTCCTTAAAGCGATAGAGCGTCTGCCAATTGAAGTCGTATTTGGGAACCGACAGCAGGATTTCGGAGGAACCGTCGGGATAGATGGCCTGGTATTGGAAATCCTTGCCGCGGTAGTGCATGTGCGGAGCGAGTTCGTATAGCAGCGTGTCTCTTAGGATCCGATGCGTGGCTGTTGTAGCGTAAGCCGCATCGTTGGGGGGTATCGCGAAATCGGTGTTGTACGCGGCTTTAGTGAGGAGTTCCTGGGGCTGTTTCCCTTTGTAGAGGTAAAGACCGAGCTTGGAAAGGTCGGTTACGGGTTTTCCAATTGGGCTGTAGTGGACCTGGAAAACAAAGGTCGAACCGGCGGGGACGAATTTCGCCGTGCCTTTGGGAAATTCGACGGGGGCCTGTCCGGGTACGTAACCCGCGAAATACCCTTCGAGTCCGCCTTCAAACTCAGGCTGTTGCGCTGCGAGGCGATCGGGGTATTGGATGAACACGAGAACATGGTGCAGTACCTGGCGATTGCCGGGGAGCACGTCCGCGGCGCGGACGTAGATATCCTCCTGGCCGGGGAAGGGTACTTCGAAGTACTGGTACTCAACGACTCCGGAAGCGGGTATCTGCATTTCCTGCGGCATGGGCAAGACGATATCGGGTTGGCCGAGCGGCCATTCCGTCAGCCGGGGTTTGGGCGCGTCGAGTAAGGGGTCGTCGCCCTCGCCGCGAGGGGCTCCGGCGTCAAGCCATGCGACTAGTGTGCGCAGCTCGTCCTGTTTGAGGGAGTTGTCATTGCCGAAGACGCCGAAATGGGGATCGGCGTGCCAAGGAGGCATCCGTCTCGTCAGAAGGACTTCGCGCATCATGCGTTTGCGTCCGGCGATGTCGTCGTAACTGTCCATGGAGAAGGGGCCGATTTCGCCTTCGGAATGGCACTGGACACATTTCTTTTTGAGAATTGGGGCGACGTTGTTTGAATAGGAGAGGTGCTTGGGTTCGGGGAGCATGTCGATGATGCAGCCCTTGGTTTCGGTGCGTGGAGTCTCGACGGGGGTGCCGGCCAGAACAGAGTCGAGCGCCGATTTGAGCCACGCATGTCCCGCTGCTGGCTTCTCGGCACCGTAATCTAGGCGGTCGTCGAGCGCGCCTCGGTATGCGATGGACCAGTTTTTCATGTCGATGACGAGGCACTCAGCCGTTCGAGTCACGCCGAGCGTCTTGGTGACCAGTTGGGCGCTGTCGAGTAGAACGGGCATATCGACTGCGAACTCTTGAGCTTCTTTTGCGACACTGGCCCGGTCGTCATTGGGATTGCCGTTAATCATGAGGAAGACCACGCCCTTAGGGGCGTAGGCATCGCGGATTTCTTTCAACGCGGGGATGGACTTGCGAACGATGGGACAACCGTTTCCCGCGAAGAAGAGTACGATGGCCTTGGCGTCGCGAAAACGCGACAGTTCATGGGATTTCCCCAGGTGGTCATCGAGGCGGAAGTTCTTGGCAACGGCAGGAAGCGGCGTCGGGTCTTGGGCTTGTTCAGGGGTTGCAGCAAAGGGGAAAACGAGGGCACCCACGATCAGGGCAAACAGGGCAGAGTAACGCATTGCACACACTCCAGAATCACCAGGCAGACTTATAGGTTGCGCACGGGGCCGTGAGAGGCTTCCGTTACACTCAACGCACGTGGTTACGATATTGGACACCACAGGGCCTTGCTCGGTATTGGGATGCAGGCAAAGCTCGTGGGGTTTATTCGAATTTGGCGTTTGGGCCTTGCAGTTGCCACAACGATGCCATTGGCATGGGATCATTCTCGGAAAGATTTGACGATAAGTCAAATTTTGGGATGGCCGTTGAGAGCATCGGATTACCGCTTTTGACGAAGAGACGCGCCGCTGCTACGCTCTTAACGTACTAGCGGAAGATTTCAACTGGAGTTGAAAGAATGGCAAAGCGACTTTTGATAACCGGCGCGAATGGTTTTGTGGCGGGCAGTATTGTGAAGCAGGCGGATGCGTCGTGGGAACTGCACGCGGTATCGCGCGGACCAGCGGCGTTCGAGCGGGAAAACCTCCGATGGCACACGGTTTCGTCGTTTGACGAGGAGTCGCTTCATGACTTGTTTCACGATGTGGAACCGGATGCCGTGATTCATACGGCAGCGCTCGCGGACATCGACTATTGCCAGGCAAACCAGGATGAAGCCGTGGCGGTCAATGTGGATTATACGCGGATACTGTCGACGTTGTGTTGCGATCACGATGCGAAGATGGTGCACCTGTCGACGGATAACGTGTTTGATGGCGAGAAGGGCAATTACGACGAGAGCGACCCGGTTAATCCCGTGAACTTCTACGGAGAGACGAAGGTTCGGTCAGAATGGGCCGTTTCGGCGTCACGTTGCAGGGCCGTCGTTGGGCGCGTGGCGTTGGTCATGGGGCTGCCGATGATTGGCGCGGGCAATTCGTTTGTCTCGCGGATGGTCGCGACGTTGGAGGCGGGACGCGATGTGACCGCGCCGGCAAATGAGATTCGGTCGCCGGTGGATGTCGTGACGCTGGGACAGGCCTTGCTGGAGCTTGCGGGGAACGATTGGACGGGGTGTATGCACCTCAGCGGGAGTGATCGATTGAGCAGGCTGGAAATGATGCGCCGGATCGCGCGCAGGTTGGGATACAGCGAGTCGAAAATTGTTGCGCATGACCCGGCGTCGATACCGGGCAGGGCGGAACGGCCGCGTGACGTGTCGCTTCGCAATATGAAGGCGCGCGCACGGCTGAAGACGCCGATGGTGGATTTGGAGCGGGGCATGGAGTTGATGCTGGGGGCGAGGGGATTTTAGATTTTGGATTTTGGATTTTGGATACCTTCGGTCGCATGCCGACAAGTGTGTCGGCGGAGTGGTCCGCCGCGGCGGATCGGGAGACCATGCCGCAGCGCGGGAGTGATTTGAAATTTGAAGGCCGTAGTCGGGGACAATTTCGCGTTCCGCGGTATGGGCGCAAATTGGGGACAGACGTCTCGCTGCGCTCGCTTGCGTCAGTCCCCAATTTGATCAGTCCTGCGTAAGTCTCCGGTATGTTCAGTCTCAGATTTGCGCGATTCCCGCTCCGATCACTTTGTCGTGGGTTGAGAAATCTGTTCGCCGTCGCGGAGCCAGGCCTCGTCGAAGTGGACGTGTTTGATGGCCGATCCCTTGAACTCTTGGCTGACATAGGAATAGGTCAGATGGAGCGTGCCGTCAGCGGCTTGGATTAGCGACGGGTAGGACCCGGAGCCTTGGTCTTTGATGAAACTCTCGAAGCGGCGGCGGCGTATCCAAGTTGCCCCTTCGTCTTCGGAGAGGTAGGCCGAGAGGATGTGGCGTCCGTCTTGAGTGTCGTTGCAAATCAGTACCCAACTACCGCTCTTGAGTCCCACGCAATCGACGCTGGAACCGGGATTGGGTAACGCAGTTGTCGCGGTAGGCGTCCAGTTAATGCCGTGGTCGGCGGAAACGGACGTGCGGATGCACTTGGGGATACCGTTGTCGCGCATGAAAGCAACAATGTCGCCGTTCTTTTTGGTGACAAATGCGGGCTGGATGTTGCCTAGCTCGTAACTGATGATGGGCTGGCTGAAGGTCCAGTTCTCGCCCCAATCTTCGGTGAAGGCGGCGATTGAGCAATTGAACACGTCGGAGTAGAGTCCAAGCATAATCCGATTTTCGCCGAGAAGTATGGGATGAATGCGGGGCATCCAACCAAGACGCTGGGCGAGTTTGTCCTTCGCTTTAGTCTTCCATTCGTTGAGGCCCTTGGCCATCTTTTCGTCCGCTTTCAATTGGGGTGCGTACTGGATTTCGGCTTGTTTTACGGCTTCGAGGAAATCGTCTTCGAGGTCGAGGGGGCGGCAATGAACGACATCCTGCCATTGCCATTTGGGTGGACCATCTTGCGCATAGTCGGTGGAGGTCCGGTATTTGAGCAGCGCTCCCCCCCACTCGTTGTTCTGGATGGTCACCCAAAAGAGCCACAGCGTACCGCGTGGATCGACGAACATGACCGGATTGCAGTCCGGCAGGTTGGGCGTGTCTGCCATGATAAATGGGGCCGACCATTTGTCGTCGCCTTTACGTTTGCGCGCGCCCGCGACAAGCACATCGTCGGAAGAGCGCTCACCGGAGCCGTGGAACCAGCAGACGAGCAAATCGCCGTTCGGCGTTTCGACGATGCTGGAACTGTGGTTGTGTTTGGGATCGGGTTCAAAGACCAGTTGCTGTTCGTACAGCGGGGCGTTGGCGGCGGCGCACAGGAAAAGTGCGGTGAGAAAGCTGGTCATAGCGGAGTCTCCTTGCGAAAAGCACGTCGAATCTGGCCCGAGCGAATTGTAGTGTCGATTGAGTGCTTGTGCAAGGTTGCGGGGAAGGGAGAAGTGACGATGGTTGTGATTGACGAAGGAAACCGTACCGAAAACGCCCCAAAGAGCACGGACACCGCACTTCTACATGTTCTCGTCGTCCTCACAGGCACGGCGCGAATCGAACGCCTCGACTTCGGGAAGGCTTATAGCTTGCTTATACGACTCAAGCTTCCGCTTTGAGATCACATCAAAGACCAGAACGGAACCGTAGACTATGCACCCTCCCACACCGAGAACAAACATCGCAGGCGGACCGAATACCCCCAGAATAAGGACGGCAAGCACGACAAGCAGGAGATTCCTAGTCTGGGAAAGGTCTCGCTCAAGGCGTTTGAGTCGCTGCTCATTGGAACCATCGATAGCATGGCGCATAGCAGGGTCTCCTCTCCATCCGCTCCAACCGCCGTTCGACGGAACAGCCTCCAATCCTAATCACGGCAAGCCCCGTCAATCTCGCCGATAGTCGACATAATACCACGAGAGCATGACATGGATACAGTCGACCATTCTTCGAAATGCATCAGCGCGCGAGGACACTGCGCAATGGGTCCTTCATTGCGAAGTATTGGGCATGATAATGAGCGATGACGCACGATATCACACATGGCCCTGGTATCCGAATTCCGAAATGGGACCTATGGGTCTAGTGCGACAAATATGACCTATTTCTGCTCTTTGGGTGAGGGATTGGATCCCGAAGTTGCTGTTTTTGTGTCTTCGGTGCCGGAGGTGAAGGAGGGTTTCCAGGGCTGTTGCCACAGGTCCAGCGCCTTGATGCCTTCGACGTTGTTTGAATCCACCATCTTCTTCACTTCATCGTATGATAAGGGCGTGTTGTCATTCTTGTAGAAGTAGGCGCCGCCGGTGTCGAGCATCTTGCGCACGGCTTCGGCGTCTTTCTTCTGTGCGGCGATTTGCTCCGGAGTTAGCTCTTTCTTTTTTGGGGTTGCCTGTTTGGGATCTGCTTGCTTGGCGTCCTTCTGCTTTCCGTCCGTCTGCTTAGTGCTGTCCTGCGCATCCTTGGACTCACCCTCGGCGGGTTGAGCTTCAGACTTTGCTTCTTCGTCCGCGGGGGTCGCTTTCGATGGGGACGGCGCGGCGGATTTTTCGCGCACGGTGTTTATGCGCAAGTCGTTGGGATCAATGTTCTCGACGGTGCCGTCGCGTTCGATGACTTGAACTTTGCCTTTTCTGCCGACCAGGTCCGTGGAGGCACTCTCACTGAGCGCCGGATAAGCTACCAACACGCAGGCAAACAGCGTAGTCCATCGTCCGAGCCAAGAACCCATGTTTCTCCTCCTCAAGAGCAGAGGTCATTTTGTCAAGTAATTATACCATGCGAGATTGGAGTTGGTAGAGAATTTGGGAATTGGGTGTGTGGTTAGTATCATTTGTGGGGGTTGCCTAGTTCGCGTCTCGGATCTGAAGCGTTGGCACGAGGACCAATCATGAAAGAGGGGGCGGCGTTTTCGAGCGACTACGCGCGATTTCACACGGTGGCGCGCGAAGGCGCGCCGGTGGTGTCGGAAGAAGTTGTTCAGTGTCTATGGTTCGATCGGTTGTATCGCGGAAGTGGGCTTCAGACCGCAAGCGGGAAAGCTGTGCGGGTTTTGTCGCCTGGCTGGTGGAATCAGGGGGAAGGGCCGGACTTTCGCGGCGCGCAAATTGAGATTGCCGGGACGCTGCATTCGGGTGACATCGAAATCCATCTCGATCACGCCGCGTGGAAACAGCACGGGCATCACGTCGATCCGCGGTACGACGACGTTATCCTCGTGGTCGTGCTGGATACCCGACCGCCCTCGTCGCCGCCAGTCACTTCATCGGGGCGGGCGATTCCGTGCCTGCTGCTGGGCAAGTTCCTTGAGTTGCCGGTTGCGTTGCTTGCCGACACGGTAGTCCCCGACGATTTTCCGTATGACACGCCCATGGCACAGGGAAAGTGTGCGGAGATCTGCGGCGCGTACGGCGCGGCGCACCTTCTGGAGTTTCTGAGGCTCGCCGGCGAATGGCGGCTGCTAAACAAGGCGCGCGCGATGGGCGAACGGATATCGCGGGTGGGCGCGGACCAGGCAATCTACGAGATGTTCATGACGGCCTGCGGGTTCGTCCGGTACAAGAATCACTTTCATGCGTTGGCGCGGCAATTGCCTTACGAACGCGTGGTGCAACTGGCGCGACTCGATCCGATGCTAGTGGAAACGGCGTTTCTACAACTCGGGGGACTGTTGCCTTCCTTGCAGGAAGACGCGCACCCGCACCATGTTCGTCTCTCTGAGCTAAGGGAAGCGCATCTTTCCGGATTGCGCAGCCTGCCGCTTGGGTGGTCACGCAGCGGTGTGCGTCCGTGCAACTATCCAGAGCGCAGGCTGGCGGGAGCGGCGAGGTTTCTGGCAAGGACCAGCAAAGACGGTATCGCGAGCACACTGGCATCGATCTGGAAGGATGCCTCTCCCCCACTTCAGCGGCGCAGGGCGCTTGAGGCGTTGTTTCCACGTCCGATGGGGTTTTGGGCGGAGCATTACTCGTGGACGAGCGAGCGGCTCGCCAAACCTGTCGCGTTGTTGGGGGCAGGGCGGGTACGCTCAATCATCGGCAACGTTTTCGTACCTGCCGCGTTGGCCATGGCGCGCCAGAGGCAGGACCGGACCGCGGAAGAAGGCGTGCATGCGTTGTTCGCGGCGCTTCCGAAAGAACCAGACAATCACATCGTGAAAATCATGTTGCCGCGCTTGTTTGGAAAAGCGATCCCCCTGCGAATCGATTTTCGCGCGCAACAAGGACTCCTGCAGGTCTATCAGGATTGGTGCAGGTCCAACCCGTCTTGCCGCAACTGCTTTCTCGTCCCACATCTTGACAAGGATTCGCGGGTGCCCTACCCTTCGCCCTGATTGTGCACGAACAATCAGGGAGAGCTACCGTGACTGTTTCGCCGGAGAACGCGTCATCCATTTCTGCAGCAACGCCGATTGAGCAAGAGCTGGCAAAACCCGTGACACTACTGGGTGGTGTCGCGTTGGTTGTTGGCGGGGTGATAGGGATTGGGATCTATGCGCTTATCGCCCAGATTTCGATCGCGGCGGGCACTTCGCAGTGGCTTGCGTTTCTGATCGCGATAGCCATTTCGATGGTGGGCGTCACCCCCCTGATGCAGCTTTCGAGCGCCATGCCCAAGGCGGGGGGCGGATACTACTATGCTGCGCACTTGATGTCGCCGGCGATGGGCGCGCTCACGTCGTCGTGGGCGATACTGGGTGGCGCATGCTCGACGTGCGTCGTAACGGTGGGTCTGGCGAAGTACATTAGTCAGCACATCCCCGGCGGCGTACCTGACATGGCCATAAGCTTTGCGATCCTCGCGGTATTTTTTGCGATGTACCAATTTGGTTTGAAGCTGGCGATGTGGCTGCAGATCGCCATGGTCGTGCAGTTGTTCCTGGCCTTGACGTCCTATGCAGCCCTTGGCGCCGTGAAGGTTCCGATATCGTTTGCGCTGGATTTTCCCAAGGGTGCGGGCGGTTTTGCCATGGGGACGATACTTTGTTATTCCGTGTGCATGGGGTTTCAAGTGATCGCGGAAATGGGCGAAGAGATGCAACATGCGAAGCGGAACATTCCGTTGTCGCTGGGCATCGGCGGCGTGATCGTTCTGGTTCTCTACGTTGCGGTGGGCGCGACGTTCGTGAACTCCATTCCGTATGACCCGGAGCATATCCGCGCGATGAAGGCACCGCTGTCAGAATCGGCGGCCCTGTTCATGCCCGCGCCGTTGGTATTCTTTTTGGGCATCGGGGCGCTGAGCGCGGGCCTGACCTCACTGAATGCAGCAGCGATCGCGTTGCCGCGAGAGGTGTTCGCGCAAGCGCGCGAAGGGGTGCTTCCCGCCTGGCTGGGAGTCGTAAACGGACGTACGCGGAGTCCGTTGCATGCCGAGACGGCGTTCTTCGTGCTGGTGTTTGTGCTGCTGGGCTTCAACGCATCCATCGATTACTACGGGATTATGGCCGCGGTGGGCATCTTGCTGATGACGGTGATGCTGAGCATCGCGAGCGTGCGACTGCCGCGAAGAATGCCGGCAGAGTACGGCGCGGCGTATCTTCAGATTCCTCCGGCATTGTTGAAGGTGACTGCCGTCGTGGCTGTGGCGACATCACTGGGGTTCATGCTCATCGTGATAAGCGAAGCGCCGTCTGCCGCGTTGGTTTATGTGGTGTTCAGCGTTGTGGTGCTTGCGCACTACGCAATGCGTAGCCGACAGAATCCCGGCAACGACATCGAGCACTAACAACTGCGCTACGGCGTCACAGGAAGTAGTATCGTGAAGGTCGCGCCATGACCTGGCGCCGATTCCACTTCGATGCGGCCACAGTGATCGGCCACGATCCCGTGGGCGATGCTCAGCCCGAGCCCTATTCCTTGGCCTAAGGGCTTCGTTGTGAAGAATGGGTCGAACAAACGGGTCCTTGCTTCCTCGGAGATACCGGGGCCATTGTCGCGAAACCCAATGCGCACATTGGGACCGCTCAATGAGGTGGATATGCTCAAGCGCCGGGGGCGATCACCAACCTCGAGCAGTGCCTGGTGGGCGTTATTGAGAATGTTGAGAAAGGCGCGTTGAATGTCCTGCGCGCTCACTTTGAGTTGCGGCAAATCCGGATCAAGCTTCACATCGACCTCGATTTCGTCGAGACGAAGCGCGTATTCATACAGCGACAAAGCCTCGCCGACAAGGCCGTTGATGTCCACGGGCCTGCGACTGTGTTCGGCGCGGCGAGAAAACGTAAGAAGATTCTCGACGATGCGACGGCAGCGGTGCGTCTCTTCCAACATTCGATCGAATCGCTGGCGCTGGGAATCGTCGGTCGCTGTCCCTTTCAGCAATTCGCCATAGCCGAGGATGGCGGTGATCGGATTGTTTAATTCGTGGGCGGCACGCGCGACGATCTCTCCGAGGGCGGAGAGCTTGGCCGCCTGGATCAGGTTTTCTTCGAGGGCGCGTTGCCGCGCGGTATCGTGGACGATCAGCATAAGGCTGTCCGGCGAAGCCTTCTCTCCCTCGATGGGCACGACTGTGACTTCGCCCTTGATTTCGCCGCCGAACCGGGTCCTTACGGCGAGCGGGGACTTGAGGATTTTGCGCTGTTCGCAAACGGATTGAATGACCTGAGATATCTTCTCTTCGTCTTGCTCGCACACGTTGCGAATGTTATGACCAATCAGCGAGGTGGCTGACGTTGCGCCGCTCTGGGCCAACGCGCAGGCATTCACGTCTCTGATGTTGCCCTGGAGGTCGATGACGATCACGCCGTGCGACGTGTTGCCCATGAGGTGCTCGAAGTATCGATTCGTCCGAACGATGTCTTCCTGCAGACGTCTTTCCAGCCTGAGGTCGCGAGCAACGCCCACGACGGCATCTGGCCGGCCGCGTTCGCCGAACATAACTCGGGTGTCAATTTCGATCGGGACACGGTCGCCGTCTTTGGTGAAGATTTCGATGGAATAGGGTGACGAGCGTCCGGGGGAGGACGCCATGCGCTCCTCGACCAAATCGAGGTACTCGGGAGCGACCATATCGAAAACGGACATGCCATTGACGAGGTCGTCGCGGGTGTAGCGGGTCATTTCGAGACCCCGGTCATTGACGTACAGGAAGTTGCCGAGGGTGTCGTGGACATAGACCATGTCGCGGATGCTTCGAAGGATGCCCTTCAAGAGGCTGTAAAGGCGACGGGTCTCGGGCTTTGTCTCTTCTACGGATGCGCCGACCAACCCTTGATAGAGGCGAACGCCTTCAGGATTGAGGGGGCGCTCAGGTAAAGACTTGCGGATGCACCGCCGGAGAGCGAGAACGATCTCGTGGAAATCTTCCTCTCCGTAGTTCTCGCGAAGGACATTGATGGTCTCGGCCTCGACGGCCCGTAAGAGCCGGCTGGTCGTTGCGGGGTCGGCGCCGTGGTCCCTGAGACTGGCGACATCCACGCCGGTTTCGTTGGCAATGCTTGAGGGAAGTTCCGCGACAAGAGAGTGCAGCGGCTGCTCAAAATCGTCGACGTCGGTATATTCAATAGCAGCTTCAACAATGCGCAGGGCAGCAGACTGTATTATCTGTGTATATCCGTGTCCCATCCGGCAGTCTCTTGTGTTGTTTCTACGCTATCCCAAAGTACCAAAGACACGCAAATCAGGCGCGGCCAACATAAACCGGACAAAAACGCCTGGGCAGCCGCGCACGGCTGCCCAGTCCGTACTGAACCGTTCGAGGAATCACGCGCTCAGGCGGATTCCGATTTGCTCCGGTAAAACGAAGCAGGATTACTTGTTCGCGGCACGCTCAATGGCACGCCCGCCGGCTTGAATGTCTTTCCCGATTCCGCGAAACGTGTTGCATCCATTGAGACACGCGCCGAGAATCGCCACAGCCAGAATGAGTGACAGGGTTGCAATGATCCGTTTCATCGTTTTGAGCTCCCAATATCGTTCTAACGCCTTGCTTGGGTTGTTGGACTGAAACATCAGCGTATCAACCGGTGACGCGGCGGTCAACTTGGGGTGTAGGGTGAGCAGTTCTTGGTAGACAGCGCCTGCCTCGACTGCAATTGGTTGGCTGAAGTACGGGGCGAACACTTCATGGGATAAGGGAGACCTTTCAGTCGTTAAGAGTGGCTGGGGCAGGAGACCCTGCCACAACAGGTCGCACGGTCTGCGGTTTATCTTGCGCCGCGTTCGGCGATCGCGGTGCTACCGAAGGGAGACCTTCGGTCGCTAAGAGTGGCTGGGTCAGGAGACCCCGCCACAGCAGAGGAGACCCTGCCACAACAGAGGAGACCCAGCCACAACAGAGTCTCATGGGCTACGGTTTACCCTGCGCTGTCGCATCGTGTCGCTTTGACAACATCAACGAGGTGAGTCACGTGTTCAAAAGGAGTCTCGCTGAGCAGACCGTGGTCCAGGTTGAAGATGTGGCCTTGATGGTTTCCCGCGAGCACGCAGGACTGAGCGGCCTCGGTTATGGCGTCTTTGGGACCTTTGGCGACGAGTTGGTTGCTGACGTTACCTTGAATAGGACGTGATGGACCAAGCGCGGCGCGCGCTTCCGCGATACCAATGCTTGAGGGAAGGCTGATGATATCCGCGCCAGAGGCGGCGAGGGTATTCAGATCGTTCCACTCGCGGGCGAACGCGATGGTGGGGACGGTGCCTCGCAAGGCCTCAAAGATGCGTTGCTGATAGGGTAACGCGAATTCCCGGTATTCGACCTGGTTCAGCAAGTAGGCGCCTGATTCAAAGAGCTGGACGGCGGCAGCTTGAGCGTCAATCTGCATGCGCAGATAGTCGATGGTCATGACGGTCAGCTTGTCGAGCAGCTTGTGCATGCATGAAGCGTTGTCGCGCATGAACGCGTGGGTATTCTCGGCTTTGGCGCCGAAGCTCTTTCCTTCGATAAGGAACGCGGCGAGCGTGAAGGGTGCACCGGCAAAGCCCAAAACGGGCAGTTCACCGCGCAGTTCCTCGTGAATCAGCCTGAATGTCTCAGGGATAAACGGAAGTTCCTGGACAACGTCGTAGAGGCGGAGGCTATCGACGGCGGCTTCGTCGCGGATAGGCGCGTCGATTCGAGGCCCAGGGGCGAAGACAAACTCGCGCCCCATGGGGCCGAGCGGGGTCAAGATATCCTGGAAGTAGATGATCGCATCGACGCCAATGCGTTTTGGAAGAAGCGAGACGCGCGCGGCAAGCTCCGGATGACGGAACATCTCGCCGAGAGCCATGCCGCATTCGCGTTTGAGGCGGTTGTATTCGGGGTCGCTGCGCCCCGCTTGCCGCATCATCCAAATGGGCGTTCTGGGTGTCTTTTCTCCACGTGCGGCGCGCAGGATCAGGTCATTGGTGTAGGTAAGGCTCATTTGTTTGGATACTCGATGGAGTAGGTTTTGGCATCAAAGTCGACAGTCACGGACGTTCCATCAGCGAAGGTGGTGCGCTGTTTCCGGTAGGAAGCATCCAGGAATTCGTGGTTGGTCATCTCCAGGGTGGCGCATTTCGTATTTAGTTCGCAGGCTTCTTTCATGCGGGCAATCTCTTCGTCGGTTGCTCCCAAGCCAAGATAGGGCAAGCCGGTATTCAGCAGGCAATGAAGACGTCCGGCGTCCCCTTTGGGAATCCCCCATCCCCCATCTTCGCCCATGTCCCAAGGAAGCAAAACGGAGTCGTGGTAAACGAGGTTCCACAAGGGAATCGGGATGCCTGATGGTCCGCCGCCGCCGATTCCGGGAAACGTGGCATAGGGGCCGTGGTGGACGAGGTCGAGGCTCTTTGCGAGATAGTCGGTCGGCTCTTCGGAGCTGACGACGTAGCCGCGAGCGCGCAAGAGGTCGAAACACATGCGGCGGTATCGAGCGCATTCGGAGCGGGTCATGGGATGGGCCTTCTCCGAGCTTTCCTCAAGGGGGACCACCGAGAATACGTCGAGATATGCGCCTTTCACCTTGATGCCGTGATCGACGAAGTAATCGTGATTGTGGCGGACGTATTCGGGGGCGAATCGGGCGCTGAGGATCGTCTGTGGTCCGCCGGGCCACGTGGAACCCTCCTCACGGGAACCGTCGACGCGATATGCCGCGAGGCGGTCATCGAACGAGGCCGCGTTAAAATAGAAGTCGCGGTATTGATCGTGGACGGCAAAGAGGTACCCGATGGTATCGCAGGTGTTCGCGAACCGTTTTAGACCTTCCGGGCCTCCTTGCAGCGCGCCAACGGGCGTCGTGTCGGGATGGCCGCTGTCATAGCCGTAGCATCCCCAGCCGTCGAGATGGACGTAGGCATCGGTTACGCCGCGATCGTGGAGTTCTTTCAGACCTTTAGCGAGGGCATCAAATGACTGGTATTGGTGGTTTTGCTCGTACTTCCCTTTGTTGAAGAGGGAAGCCTGGGGCACGAAGTGGTAGAGCGAGCCGATGTGAATCACCGGGCGACCGATGACTTCGTTCACGTTGGGCGTGCGCGTACGTTTTTCGTTCAGCGAAACGAAGTTCCCGGTTTCGATGGCGTAGCGGCGATAGCGTTTCGCCATGGTAACGTAGGTCGCGGCGTCGTCGAACACGTAACGAATCGTGCGCAGATATGCGACTTTGCCCAGACTGGCATACCATTGCGGCTCCACTGTCGTGGGGCCACCGGACGGGTGATTGTAGAAGGCGCCGGCGTCGTCGCTGGTCTCGAGGATAGTCTGGACGCCGTGACCATCGCGGATTTGTCCCCACCAGGGCATGTAGAGGGAACGTGAATTCACGAGGTCGCCTTGATGGATATCCTGTTTCCAGTCACCGGGGAGCAGCATGCCTTGCATGTGAGGGATAACGGCGAAATCGTTGGGGGTATTGCCCGTTTCGATGGCTTTGGGCCAGCGGATGGAGCCGACGTTTATGCCGTTTTCGACGGCGGTCAGTTCAAAGACGATTTCGTTGCCAATAAGATTGAAGGTCAGCCGGAGTTCCAGACCGGGGACGTCGGGGAATTCCGCGAGAGTAAGCAGCATACCGAGGCTGTAGCCGGTACGGAATTCGGCCATCGTCTTCGAAGCCGCGGCATTGAGGCTCAAGGTGGTTCCGTTGACCTGGAGATCCTTGGCATCACAAGGGAGGAACCGCCACTGAGTCGCGGGGGTCTTTACGGTCATCCCGAGGTCGGCTCGCGAAACGGTAAGCACGAGGGCGCCGTTGTCCACCGTCCAGGAATCGGCGGATTCCGTGTAGGTTCCGGGGGCTTTGGTTGGCCCATCGGAGGCGTTCTTCCACAGCCAGAGGAGGACTTCGTCGAACTTGAGATAGAGCTGATTAAACTCCTCTTCTGTCTTTGCGCCCTTTTCGAGGAGCGCTTTGAGTTCCCCCACTTTGGCATCGCGCTGGGCTTGAAGATCGGCCGGCACGGCGATGGAATCAAGCGTTGCGACATACTGTCTGACAGTGTCTACGCGAGCGGAAAAATCGGCGTCTGCGACCAGCAACGACGCGGCCACGAGTATCCAAGCCATAATTAGACTCCCCCCTGCTTTCTATGCGGACAAATATTCCGACTTCTCTCGGTCGCGCGGCATTGCGCTCAATCGCGCGGACGGCGCGTAAAGATGGCGAGTATGATTCCGGCGGCTGCGACGCCGCCCCAAAGGCGTGGGTCGCCAATCAACCCCGTGGACTGTATGATTCCCATAAAGACTCCAACAACCCCAAGCACACCAGCAATAGCCAACAGAATACCAAGGAGTGTCATACCCGCATCCTCTATCCTTGTTTCAACCCATCGTTTAACAGTTCGCGAAGGTTCAACTTCCAATATCCCGAATCGGGAGCATTTTTCCAGTTTCCCTGTTCGTCGCGCGATTCGTAGGCGACCCAGAAGTCCAGGTCCGTTGCGCCATACACGACGCTCATCACGTTCCAATCGTTGAGGTGCAGTTTCTCGGTGTTGTGCGCAACGGTCGCCGCAATATTGAGGGCCTCGTCAGGCCCGATTTTACGGGGACTGCCTGCTTCGATCACTTTTGTATCGCGTATTGGGAAAACATACTCCGAACCTGTCTCGTAGGCCTTGATCATGTCGTGCATGGGAACATGACAGGACACGTAAGAACTGCCTTTCCGGGGGTCGCCGTCATTGGCCGGTTCGCCGGGTCCGTTGTCGGCGGCCTGAAGTGCGCGCGTCTTTTCGCCAAATGCGGTGTCGGCGCGAAATACGGCCTCTTTGAGAGGCAGGCCATATTTCAATTCTTCGCCGGAAGGGCTTACCCAACGCGCGGCGCGCTCTTTGGGATCGTCATCGTAGAAAAGCTCGCAACAGTCGTAGTTGGTCTCGAACGCGGCAGCTCGCGGCGCAAAGGCTTCGGTCCCGAAGTGTCTTGGGTCGCCGTGTGCGACGAGGTAGTTGTAGCCGATGGTGTGGCGAGTGTTGTTGATAATGCCAACGGCGTCATCCAACGAGCGGGAATCTTCCAATACCTGGCGCGCCATGAGGGTCCAAGGAGTGCCATCCAATTCTTCGCTGACGCTGAAGGCCCCCACTTCGGAGAGCGTAATGCCTTCTTCGTTCATGCCCGCCAAGGCGCCAATAATGCCGCCATAGCCTATTGCGACGTACGCGGGGGCATTATCGGGTTCGTAGAGCGTGATTTGGCGGTCTTCGTGAAAGCCGACTTGGGATATCCAGTCGAGATTGCGCAGAGCATAGAGCTTTCCATCGACAGTCCGGTTGCCCCACACCGCAAACATGGTGCACGACATGGGCCGAAAGCCTGCCAAGGCCTGTAGGATCTCGGCGTCGACGAACTCGTTCAGGCGTTCTTCGCGTTTGTAGAGGTCGAGGTTGGCTACGGCCAGCAGACGCTCGAGATCTTGGGCGGTAATGGCAATGTGGGCCGAGCGCGCTCCCTCCACGATAGCCTCGATTTCTTCCAGGTAGCGTTCGGGAGTGTGAGGACAAAGCATCCGCCAAGCGCTGTCGAGAATACACGTAGCAAGGTCGGTGCTCGGAAGGCCAGCCGACACGATGCCTATGGCGCGGGCGGCGGAAGTGAGGATCTTGTCTCCTGCCAGATGACCATACTGGTTTGCCATTTCGGCGCGCGACCCTCGAAGGTGCAAGAGCGGCAAGGTTCCGAAATTGGATACAAGTTGAAACAGGCGTCCCTTGCCTGCCTGGCGGACTAGGATCTTCGAGTATGGTTTTTCGTACACGACAGCCATCGTGAATGCCTTTCAGAGGCCGCGAACTCTTGGCGCGGGGAAGTATAGTCGGGGATTGGGGATGGGTCAACGCGGTGGATGGCACAAAGAGGCGCTTGAACATGGGACCTATGGGACAACCTGGACAACGGACATTCATGTAGGGGCGAAAGGGACCAAGACGGAGGGGACGGTGCAGAATGGCAGACACGCTTCGGTGAATTTCGAATTCTTGTGGTGGGTCCGGTATCATAAATCCCCCTTTTCCGCTCATGCGCGCGGAGGATGGGAATTTTCGCCGTAGGGCACGGAGGTAGGGACGATGCAGAAAGTCAGACGGGCAATTCTGAGTTGTCACGACAAGACGGGAATTGTGGAGCTTGCCCAGCTCTTGCGTGAATTCAACGTGGAAATTATCAGCACGGCGGGAACGCTACAAGTCTTGCGGGACGCGGGAATCGACGCGGTGAGCATCGGAGACTATACGGGCGTTCAGGAAATGATGGACGGGCGCGTCAAGACGTTGCACACGAAGGTGCACGCAGGATTGCTTGGGATTCGGGAGCGAAAGCTACACGAAGAGCAGTTGTGCGCGGCCAACTTCCATTGGATCGATTTCTGTATTGTGAATCTGCACCCCGTCGAAGACGTGATTCAGCGTCAGGGGGTGACGGTAGAAGAGGTCATCGATCAAGTCGATATCGGCGGTATGTCGATGATTCGATCGGCGGCGAAGAATTTCCGGTATGTGACGGTAGTCGTGAATCCGGAGCGGTACAAGGGCGTCATGCATGAGCTGCGTGCCCACGACGGGAACGTGACGTTTAAGACGCGTTTTCGGTTGGCGCAGGAAGCGTTCGAGTGTACGGCCCAATACGATACGGTCATTGCCGAGTATTTGAAGAGTGTTCAACTGAACGAGGAGTAGTCCGTGAAGGTACTCGTAGTAGGGGGTGGGGGCCGCGAACACGCGTTGGTGTGGAAAATCGCGCAGAGCCCATTGGTCAAGACATTGTATTGCGCACCGGGCAATCCTGGTATCTCGCGATTGGCGGAGTGTGTTGACATTGCCGCGAGCGACGTGGATGGATTGGTCCGTTTTGCGGCTGAGAAGCAGTGCGACCTGACTGTGGTGGGTCCCGAGGATCCGCTGTCGCGGGGGCTGGTGGATCGCCTGGAAGAGCGTGGATTGCGCGCGTTTGGCCCGGTTCAGGCGGCCGCCCAATTGGAGGCGAGCAAGGCATTCGCGAAACGGATCATGTGCAAGTACGGCATTCCCACAGCCGAGTACGCCGAATTCGACGTGGCGTGGAAGGCCATTGAGTACGTGAAAGAAAAGGGGGCGCCCATTGTCGTGAAGGCAGACGGCCTTGCGGCGGGCAAGGGCGTAACCGTGGCGCGCACGGTGGACGAGGCGGTCGAAGCGATCAACTCTGCGATGACCGAACGGGTGTTTGGCGACGCGGGCGCGAAGGTTGTTATCGAGGAGTGCCTAATCGGCGAAGAAGCGTCGATACTGGCATTCTGTGATGGCAAGACGGTTGTTCCGATGGTCCCCAGCCAGGATCACAAGGCCGTGTTCGACGGCGACACGGGGCCGAACACGGGGGGAATGGGCGCCTACTCCCCTGCCCCCGTTGTCGATGAGAGACTGCTGGAAGTAATTCATTCAAGCATCCTGCGCCCGACGGTGGAGGGGATGGCGAAAGAAGGCACGCCGTACAAGGGCGTGTTGTATGCGGGCTTGATTATCACGGAGCAAGGCCCGAAGGTCATCGAGTTCAATTGCCGCTTTGGCGATCCTGAGACCCAAGTAGTTTTGCCGCGCATGGTGGGTGATATCGTTCCAATCTTCGGCGCGTGCATCGACGGTACGCTTCACAAACAGCAATTGGCATGGAACGACGATGCGTGCGTGAGCGTGGTGATGGCTTCTGGTGGCTATCCCGGTTCGTTTCAAAAGGGATTCGTGATAAGCGGCATCGACGATGCGGAGCGCGGCGGCGCACTGGTTTTCCATGCCGGGACGAAACAGACCGAGGCCGGAGTGACAACCAACGGCGGCCGCGTGCTGAACATTACGGCGGTGGGATCGGGCATACCTGCTGCGATCGGCAAGGCGTATGAGGCCGTAAAGCGCATTCAATTCGAGAACGCTCATTGGCGCACGGACATCGGCAAGAAAGCACTCAAGCGGTTGGGGATTTGAGATCGAGACGTTGTGCGAATTGCCGCGCTACTCTTGAGAGAGGTTGCAGGCGACCAGTCTATCGCTACGCTTGCCCTTGGCTTCAAGCAGTCCGCGCATAGCTTGCCCCAGGACACGGTCCGCGCTCAGTGCGCTTCCGTTCTGGCAGGAGACAATACCCGCGCTCATGCGCACTTCGGTGGGAAAACTCGGATCCGAGAAGGTCGTGCTGTCCATTTCATGGAGAATCTTCGAGGCGTAGCTCACGGCCTGTTCCATTGGCGTGTGCGGCAGCACGACGGCAAACAGGGTGCCATCGTAGCGAGCGAGCACGTCGAAGGTGCGCGAGTGGTTGCGCAACGACATGGCCAATTCGACGAGTAGATCGTCCAGCGAGACGGGTCCAAGCTCTTCGTCGACGGCGCGGACTTCGTCCACGTCGAAAACAACACACGATACGGGATAGTCGTAGCGGTGGGCTTCTTCGACTTCTTCCTGAAGGCGCTCCAGAAGGAAACGCCTGTTGCGCAGACCGGTGAGGTGATCGGTATACGCGGAATCGCAGAGGATCTCGTCGGCAGGCGTAAGGCGCTGAGTAACGTTGCGCGCGCGAATCGCCGCCTCAACGCGCACCATCACCATGGGCAGGTTGTACGGCTTGGTGATGTAGTCGACGGCGCCCAATTGGTAGCCGGTCAGAATATCGGCTTCAGAACCTTTCGCGCTCACGAATATTACCGCGATATCGCGAGTAAGCGAAGACTCTTTCAGACTCTTGATGACCTCAAAACCGCTGATGTCCGGGAAACAGACATCCAACAGTAAAAGATCGACGCCCCCCTTACGACACGCATCAAGGGCATCGGCACCCGTGTACACGGCAAAAGCGTCATAGTTATTTAACTTGAGACCTTCGCAGAGTACTGTTGCTGCGGGTTCGTCGTCGTCGGCGACGCACACGCGAAACTGCTGCACGATTGCCCACTCCCCTGGTAGTCATTAGCCCAAATGAAAACTATCTCAATAGAGTTTACCCGAAGTGCGACAAAATACGCAAGTTGTCGCAGGTGATTAGCACGCAATAGCTAGTGTTTGCAGATACGATGTCTCATTCTGGTGTAGTTCGTGCGCATTGCACGCGCGCCCGGTCCAGACGGCAATACGATGCCGATTCAAAAGAGGAGGACGCCCCACGACATGTCTAGGGAAGTGCGTATATACGCGCCGGATTAAGTATGGTTTTCGCCGAAGGGATTGCGGGGAACGGGGGTTGAGCCGGTATCGAGGCGGGCCAATCGTTGGGAGACGGAGCCGGCGAATTCAGAATCGGGGAAGCGGGCGAGATAGGTTTCAAGGGCCTTCCTGGCGGCATCTCGGTTGTCGAGCCTGCGGAGGTAGATGTCATGAAGCCGATTTGCAATAGAGAGCGTTTCCTCCGGTGAGGCGGAGGACTTCAATGCGAGTTCGAACCACGGCACAGCGTCCGCAGGGCGGTCCACTTTCATATAGTTGTCGGCGGCTCGAATAGCGGCTTTGGTTTCTTTGGGGAACATGCGGGACACGGCGACGAATTCGCGTGCGGCGCCTTCGAAATCGCCGCGCAATTCGCAGGCCTCGGCAGTGCCGTATTGGGGCACGCTGACGCCGTAGCGGCGCGTGGGCATAATCAAGTCGACAATGAAGTGCGAAATGAACGAGACCAGCAGGGGGCCGTACAGTGCGGCAGCAGAGACGGTAAGTCCAAGAACGGAGAAGACGAGCTTGAGGTGATTGTGTCCGAGCCATTTTTTGAGCAACGTGAATTCGAAGATGAAGAAGAAGAAGAGAGCGGTTACGGTGAAGGTTTCAACCGCGCGGTCGAGTTCGACTCGGTGCACGAGACGTTCGCGCAGGAGGTAGAACCCCCAGAGTAAGTAAGGGATCAACAGAAGACCCGAAAGCACCCATGCCAGGTCGAATCCTACCATCGCATATCACCATGTATCAGGGCCGCAAGCAGAGTGGAACCCTCCTTTGTGAGCCGCATGCGGTTTTGAAACGAAGTAGCTGGATAAACCTAACCATAGTATGGAATTCAGAGATCTGGATTTTCGATTTTGGATTGAAACCCGGGAAAGTCACAATCGACCTGTGGCGCAATTTGGTCACGCATTTGTTCCCTCGAAGAACAGTGAAATTCTGGCAAATAGCAGATCGCATGTTCAATTGCCCGTTGCGACATCAAAATGCACAAAATTCAGCGGAATCGATTGTACCCGATACGTCATGACATGCCAATGCCGAAGTGTAGACGAGTTTGACTTCCAAGCGAGTCCACCTTATCATCGTCGTCGTCACAAAGAGCACGTGCGGGACTCTTCACAAGCGCCCTAATTCGGGCGCACCTCGAAGTCGATTCAAGAACTCGATTCATTCTTTAAGGAGCGCGATCTCTTCATGAAAATTGCTGTAATCGGGGGCGGTAGCTCTTATAGCCCGGAGCTTGTGGATGGTCTTTTCTCGCGATTGGACCGTATACCAGTCTCGGAAGTGTGGATGATGGACCCGGTGCTGGATCGCCTGGAGATAACCGCCGGGTTGGCGCGGCGCATGTCGGAGAAGAACGGGAATCCGTTCACGGTGCATCACACGACGGACCTGCGGGACGCGGTGAAGGATGCCAAGTATGTGGTGACGCAGTTGCGGGTGGGCGGAATCCAGGCGCGTATCAACGACGAGAAGCTTGGCATGCGCCACGGCATCATCGGCCAGGAGACGACTGGGGTCGGTGGATTTGCCTGCGCGTTGCGAACCATCCCGCGTATTCTCGAGATTGCGTTGACCATGGAGAACCTGTCTCCGGGGGGGTATCTCGTAAACTTCACGAATCCGTCCGGCATTATCACGGAAGCCTTGCTCAGGCACAGCAGCGTGACGAGTTTCGGACTCTGCAACATACCCATCGGTATCACCATGGAAGTGGTCAAGCACATGGGGTGCGCGATGGAGGACGTCGAGCTGGATTACGTGGGACTGAACCACCTGGCGTGGATTCGCGGGTTCAAGATCAAAGGCAAAGACGTGACCGACGCGGTGTTGGCGAAGTTTATTGAGCACGCCAGCGAAGAATGGGACGACGAGACCATTTGCGCGAACATGGTGGAGTCCATAAAGAGCCTTCGGATGTTCCTGAACGGGTATCTTCAGTATTACTACGCGACCGACGCGGCCCTGGCAAAGATTCAGCGAAAGGGAAAGACCCGCGGCGAGGAAGTGGTCGAAATCGAGCAGTCTTTGTTCGACAAGTACAGCAAGGAAGAATTGAAGGAGAAGCCTGAAGAGTTGTCGAAGCGCGGCGGCGCGCATTACTCTACGGCGGCCTTTCACTTGATCGATGCGATCGAGAACGATCGCAAGAACCGTCAGGTGATTTGTTGCAGGAACAACGGGGCGGTGCCGACCTTCGACAAGGACGCGTCGGTGGAAGTCGCCGCTATTATCGGCAAAGATGGCGCAGCGGCCATCCCGCAAGAGGCGCCCGCGCCGATCATTCGCGGCTTGATGCAGAACATCAAGGCGTACGAGACTTTGACGGTAAAGGCGGCAGTCGATGGTGACCGGGAGGCGGCGTTTGAGGCGATGTTGACTCACCCGCTCATGCCGGGCGCCAAGGCGAGCAAGGCGTTGCTGGAGGAACTTCTGGAGATCAATAAGGAACATCTCCAAGGTACCTTCTTCGAATAGAACGATGAGTCCACAGGAACAACCAGGTGAGCGATCATGAGCAGTCAAGCGCTTTGTGAAACGAACATTCCCGCCCTTCAACCTACAGCGCGCGGGAAAGTCCGCGACATCTACGATCTCGGCGACCGCCTTCTGATTGTGGCAACCGACCGCATCTCGGCATTCGACTGGGTAATGCCGGTAGGGATTCCCGACAAGGGGAAGATCCTGACGAAGATGTCCCTGTTTTGGTTTGAGATGATGGGCGATCTCGTCAAGAACCATCTGATATCGGTCAACATTGCCGATTTTCCGAAGGTATTTCAGGAGCACGCGGATCAGTTCGACGGGCGCTCCATGTTGGTTCACAAGTGCGAGATGTTTCCGGTGGAGTTTGTTGTCCGGGGGTATTTGGCGGGCAGCGGTTGGAAGGAATACAAGACCAGCCAGACGGTGTGTAAGATTGCGCTTCCGGCAGGTCTCAAAGAGTCGGATCGCCTGCCTCAGCCGTTGTTTACTCCGGCGACCAAGGCGACGGATGGACACGACATCAATATTTCGCCGGAGGAAGCCGCGGGGATTATTGGGGATGACTGGTGCGAATGGGCTTCGACGGCGGCGATCCGGGTGTACGAGCGGGGACGTGATTTTGCGTTGGAGAAGGGTATAATTCTGTGCGACACGAAGTTTGAGTTCGGCGTGCGCGAGGGTGCGCTGGTGCTCGCGGACGAAGTGTTGACACCGGACTCATCGCGTTTCTGGCCGGCGGACCAGTATCAGCCGGGCAAGGGTCAGCCCAGTTACGATAAGCAATTCGTGCGGGATTGGTTGGAGACGACGGGTTGGGACAAGAATTCGCCGCCTCCGATGTTGCCGGACGAAGTTGTGACAAAGACTCGTGAGAAGTATGTGGAGGCGTATCGCAAACTGACGGGGCGTACGGACATCTCGCTATGATGAACCAGAACGATTCGGAGAACAGTATGCAGGACTCAGACGAGAATTCGGGGAACGACGAGCATCCGCTTGATGGCGACCGGTTGCGCGAGGAGTGTGGCGTATTCGGCGTGTTCGGTCACCCGGACGCGGCAACTCTCACGTATCTGGGGTTGTATGCCTTGCAGCACCGCGGCCAGGAAGGCGCGGGGATCGTTGTGTCTGATGGCGGCCAACTGCGGGGCCACCGAGGCGTCGGTTTGGTTGCGGATGTATTCAAACCCCACCGTCTGCGTCCTTTGCAGGGAGATATTGCGATCGGTCACGTCCGGTACAGCACATTCGGAACGAGCGTGTTGAAGAACGTGCAGCCGTTGATGCGGGACTACAAAGGGGGTTCGATCGCCCTTGCACACAATGGAAACCTGACGAATGCGGCTCAGTTACGCGAGGAGCTTGAGAACGAGGGACGCATTTTTCAGTCTTCCACGGACACCGAAGTGGTCATCCACTTGGTAGCGAAGTCGCAGGAAACGCAGTTTGTCGACAGCATCGTGGACGCACTCAACCGAGTTGTTGGGGCGTACTGCATACTGGCCACCAACGGCGAGGACATCGTGGCGGTTCGCGATCCGCATGGGTTCCGTCCGTTGTGGATAGGCCGACTGGGTGATGCGACGGTTTTTGCGAGCGAAAGTTGCGCGCTGGACATCATTGATGCCGAGCCGGTTCGCGAAGTGGAACCGGGCGAAGTGATTGTCATTAATCGGGAAGGCATGCGCTCGTTCAAGCCATTTGCCAAAGCGCCGTTGCGCCCGTGCATTTTCGAATTCGTCTATGTGGCGCGTCCCGACAGTGTCGTGTTCGGTCGAAGTGTGGACGAGGTGCGCAAGCAGCTTGGACGAAACCTGGCCAAGAACGACAAAGTCGAAGCCGATTTGGTGATGGCGGTACCGGACTCGTCGAATCAGGTTGCGCTGGGGTATTCGCACGAATCGGGCATTCCGTTCGATATGGGCTTCATTCGCAACCACTACGTGGGGCGCACGTTTATCGAACCCGATCAGCAGATTCGCGATTTCGGTGTGAAGATCAAACTGAATCCTTCGCGCACAGCGGTCGAAGGGAAGCGCATAGTGCTGGTTGATGACAGCATCGTGCGCGGGACGACGTCGAGAAAGATCGTGAAGATGCTGCGTCGAAGCGGCGTGAAGGAGATTCATTTCCGGATCAGTTGCCCGCCAATCGTCAATTCGTGCTATTACGGCATCGACACGCCGCAGCGCGAGAAACTCATCGGCGCGAACATGGGCGTTGACGAGATGCGGGACTACTTGGGGGTGGACTCGCTGAAGTTCCAGACGATTGAGGATCTGGTTTCGGCAGCCGGATACACGATGGATCAATTCTGCCTCGCCTGTTTCAACAACAATTATCCGACGAAGACACCTCAGGAATTCGACCCGGCGCGTAAGAACCGTCATCACGTCGACATGAGTTTGGATTTGGCGGGAATTGGAGTAGGCAATCAGCAAGTGCCCGCGCATTGGTGAAGAGGAATTTGAAATCTCAGATTTGAGATTTGAAATCCCGGATACAGAGAGTCGAAGGTTTCGTTTCGTCAGGGTAAAACCGGAACGGCTAAAGGTTGTGTGCCTTACAGGGGCATGCCACTTTGGTACCTAATCGATTTGAAGCCTTGTCCTTCACTGTAGCTCGTGATGAACAGTTCATTCACGACAACTTCTGGAACCGGAGTCCATTTGTCATTCCGAGCGCAGCGAGGAATCTGGTAAAAAGAACTATGCCGTTTTTAGGCCAGATCCCTCGTCCGCATTACGCGGACTCGGGATGACAGTCTGGCCGGCAAGCACAACGCAGATTCAGGGATGCGCCGTGAGGCACAGGATGGCACTCCACCTGTCATTAAGATCCTACTTAGCTGAGGCTCAGCGGGTCTTTCTTCTCGCGTAACCGTTCTTTTCGAACCAGGCGTAGGTGTCGCGGATTGTTTCATTGATGGGGCGGGGTGAATAACCGAGTTCGCGGGTGGCTTTCGCGTGGGAAATCTGTTGGTGGTTCCAGAGGGCGTGCAATGAGGCACGGGTGAACTTGGGCGGCTTGCCGGTAATACGCGACGCAAACGCGGCGAAGGGTACGCCCATGTAGGCCATCCACATCGGAAGCGACAAGCGGGGCATTTTGAGTCCGGTCTCGGCTTCGACAATCCGGGCCAATTGGGGAAACGGGAGATGGTGGCCGGTGAGCAGGTACTTCTCCCCCACTCCGCCCTTTTCGGCGGCGGCCATCGCTCCGGCGCAGATATCGCGCACGTCGACCCAGTCGAAACCGCCTTTGACCAGCGCGGGCATGCGGCCCTCGTACAGATCAAGCAGGGCGCTGCCAAGCGCCGATGGTTTGAAGTCGTAGGGTCCGATAACGGCAGTCGGATTCACGATGACCGCGTTGAGACCACGTTTCACGGCTTCTTGAATGGCGCGTTCACCGGCGGCCTTCGAACGATCGTAGACGAAGATGTTCGAGTCGTCGGTTAGCGGGCGCGTTTCATCGACAACGCCGTCACGCGGAAATTCGGAGAAGGCGTGGATAGAACTGAAATGGACGAGACGCGGTATGCGGTGTCGCATACACGCTTCGGCGACGTTCTTGGGGCCTTCGACGTTGATGCGCTGCACGGAGCCGTCGCGGTCGGGCACAAGCGTAATACGGGCGGCCAGATGATAGACACAGTCAGCCCCCGCAATGAGGTTGTCCAGAGAGGGCACATCAAGCACGTCGCCTTCGACGCGTTCGACGTCGAGGCCTTCGATGGCGCGGACATCCTTTCGGACGAGGACGCGGACCTTTTCACCACGTTCAAGCAAGGCCCGAACCAGATTAGCGCCGATGTGGCCTGACGCCCCTGTGACGGCAATCATGATTTCGTGTCCGCGGTGTGACTCTTCACGTGGCGTTACCTGACCGGCTGTGCTTCGCGTTGCGTGACAAACTCACGGACGCTGGCGGTAATCCCATGCACATCGAGGCCAATGTCGGCCAATTGCTCCTCGCGCGTGGCGTGATCGATGAACGCGTCGGGGAAACCAACGCGGCGAACGCGAACTTCGTCGAGACAGCCCTTGTGTTCAAAGTACTCGAGCACAGCAGCGCCGAATCCGCCGGGAAGGGTGTTCTCTTCGACGGTAATCAAGGGCATGCCTTTGAAGCGATCGAGCAAATCGGTATCGAGTGGCTTAACGTGGCGCGGGTCGGCCACGCCGATGGAAAGACCTTCGGCTTGCAGGGCCTGAGCGGCGTCGAGACAAGCGCCAAGGATCGGTCCGACTCCGAGGATCATGGCATCGGTGCCTTCGCGCAGCACTTCGCCCCGGGTAATATCGCGACCTTCGACAGGCCCGAGTGTCGGCGCTTTTCCGCGCGCGTAACGAATAGCCACGGCGCGGTCCTGCTTCAACGACCACAGGAGCATGGCGCGAAGATCCACGTCATCACGCGGGACGAGGATGTCCAGATTCGGAACTAGACGCAAGAAGGATATGTCGAACGCTCCCTGCTGCGTGGGGCTGTCTTCACCGACGGCTCCCGCGCGGTCGATGGCGAACACGACGGGCAGATTCTGGAGACACACGTCGTGTATGAGCTGGTCGTACCCGCGCTGGAGGAATGTGGAGTAAATGGCGCAGACCGGCTTAAGGCCTTGCGTCGCCAACCCGGCCGAGAACGTCACCGCGTGTTGTTCGCAGATGCCGACGTCGAACATGCGGGAAGGGAATTCCTTCTCGAACTTACTGAGACCAGTGCCAGTGGGCATGGCAGCGGTGATACCGACAACGCGGGAGTCTTCGCGGGCGGCTTCGATCAGCGCGTCGGCGAACACGTCCGTGAAGGTTGGGACAGATGCCGATGCGGGCTGGAATCGGCCCGTTTTGATATCGAAGGCACGAACGCCGTGGTACGTGAGGGGGTCATCCTCGGCGTAGCTGTAGCCTTTGCCCTTCTTCGTGACCACGTGGAAAAACACGGGGCCGTGAGAGTTGCGGAGATTGCTGAGACACTCGACCAGCACGTCAAGGTCGTGGCCGTCGACAGGCCCGAGGTAACGGAACCCGAGTTCCTCGAAGAGCGTGCCCGGCATGAGAAAGCCTTTGACGGAGTGCTCAAGCCGTTCGGCGGCGCGGGTCAAGCTCTGGCCGAGCATGCGCTCCATGAAGGTATGGAGGTCGCCGCGCGCTCGTGTGTAGAGGCCGTGCGTGATGAGGCGATTGAAGTACGCCGAAAGCGCCGTAACATTCTTGGAAATCGACATGTCGTTGTCGTTGAGGATAACGAGCAGGTCAGAACCCAGGTGGCCGGCGTGGCCGAGCGCTTCAAAGGCCATTCCGGCGGTCATGGCGCCGTCGCCGATGATGGCAATCGCCCGTTCGGACTGGCCCAATTGTTTGCGGGCAACGGACATGCCGAGCGCCGCGGAAATTGAGGTGGAACTGTGGCCAACCCCAAAGGTGTCATAGGGACTTTCGCAGCGTTTCGGATACCCGCTCAAACCGCCTTTGCGCCGGATGGTGCCAATCTGTTCACGGCGGCCGGTAACCAATTTGTGGGCGTAGCATTGGTGGCCGACGTCCCAGACCAGCATATCTTCTTCGGTGTCAAACACGTAGTGGACGGCGAGGGTCAACTCGACAACGCCAAGGTGCGGGGCCAAGTGACCACCGTATGCGGCCGCCGTTGCAATGATGGTGCGCCGGATCTCCTCCGCGAGAGTCTTCAACTCGTCAATGGAGAGCCGCTTAAGGTCTGCGGGCGAGTTAATGGTATCCAGGATCGGGGTGCCGGGGTTTTCCTGCGGCGTCGCCGACTCGTCATGATTGGAAGTCATTAATTCCTATCCTCTGGGCTTATCCATACATACGGAGACCACTTTGGTTCCCCGGATGCGTGTTTCTGGTGGCCCCTGCAAGCCGAACCAGCCAAATGACAATACGTTACAGCTAGGAACAGCCTCTTAGCCTAAAAAGGCAGCTTGTTCCCAAGACGTTGGCTAAGAGTATACCAAAGTCGGGGTTAGGATGCATTTTTGTGTGCGGGCGACGAAGCGGTGCAAGCGTTCGGGATGGGCGATGACCACCGATCCGTTCCCGCGCACGCGCCAGACAATTCATCAAACAGGTTAGCCGGATTCCCTTTTCAGAGCACTTCGGGGTTCACGCAGTTCGGCGGCCGTTCTCCTCGCAGGCGAGCGACGATGTTCGTGGCCGCGATGAAGGCCATTTTGCCGCGCGTCTCAAGAGTTGCGCTCCCGAGGTGGGGGATGATCACGGCATTCTCGCACTCGAATAACCCTGGGTGGACCGAAGGTTCGTTTTCGTACACGTCCAGACCGGCGCCCGCGATGTCGCCGGCCTTCAAAGCTGCGGCAAGTGCTGCCTCATCGACGACAGGACCCCGCGACGTATTGATCAGATACGCGGATTTCTTCATGGCTTTGAACTCGGCCTGGCCGAACGCATGGGTTGTCTCCGGCATCAGCGGGCAGTGAATGCTCACGAAATCCGATTCTGCCAGGAGGGTGTCCTTGTCGACGGCACGTGCGTGGTACTCGTGGTCGATTTCGGGGTCAACTGTATCGCGAGACGTGTAAAGGACATTCATGTCGAATGCGCGCGCACGGCGGGCAACGGCCTTGCCAATACGTCCGAACCCGAAAATGCCCAGCGTCTTGCCAAACACATCGGAACCCATAAGCTGCATCGGCCCCCAGCCCGGCCATTGCTGCGCGCGCACGATGCGTTCGCCTTCACCGATACGCCGTGCCACCGCGAGTATAAGCGCCCATGTCAGATCCGCCGTAGTCTCGGTCAACACGCCGGGCGTGTTGGTGACGGGGATGCGCCGTTGCGTGGCGGCGGCTACTTCGATGTTGTTATACCCGACAGCGAAATTGGCGATGATTTGCAGTTGCGGGCCTGCCGCGTCCATGACTTCCGCATCCACTCGCTCCGTGAGAATAGGGAGGATGGCGTCCGCTCCCTTCACGCCTGCCAGAAACTCATCGCGCCCGATAATACGGTCGTGCGGAAACACGTCGACACTGTCGCGGCCGAACGCATCGTACAACAGGTTAAGTCCCGCGTCGGGAATTTGGCGGGAGACAAAAATTCGCGGCATCGTCAGGCCTCCATTATTGGCGCGCGCGCAATCTGCGCCACGCAGCCTCCAGTGTGCGTTTGCATCCGGCGAGCACGGCTTCGGGGTTTTCTTCGGGCATCGGCTTCACTTCGAAACTGACCACCCGCGGCTTCTCCTTCGAAAGGTATCCAACTTCCACGAGGCATTTAAGGTACTCGGCCAACTCATGTACGTCGTTTCGAGTGCCTGGCATGCCGAAGCGCGGATGCATATCTCCATATGCGGGATGGTGCGGGTAATCCATCGCGCAGTTACCGATGTGCGCATGCACAAGGTGTTCGCGCGCCATGCGAATGGCATGCTTCGGAGACTCTTCCTGCAGGGGTAAATGACTGAGATCAAGCATGATTCCGAAGTTGGAGTAGTGCTTCCGAACCGCCTCAGAGACCGCCACGGCGTCCTTGGTGGGCCCGATGAGGCAGTTCTTACCGAAGGGCACTTGATCGAAGGTTTCCAGCGTGACGCTCATTGCTTTGGTCTTCGCGTATTCGCAGAGTTCCATGAGCGATTCGGTCAGGCGCGACATGGCAGCGGATTTGTCGTCGGTCACTTTGCCACTCAAAACGGCAACGGTCTTTGAGCCCACCTCGAACGCCTCGTCGATGGCATTCATGACGGCCTCAATGGCCCGCGCGCGTTCGCCGTTATCGGGGTGATTCAGGTCGAGTCCCCCTCCGAGCAGTATAGGCTGGGCTCCAAAGCAGATCTCTATGCGCGATTGTTCCGCGAGCGCCCGGATTTCTTTCCGGTGGGCCTCGCTCTTCGTATGCGAGATCTCAATCACGTCGAAAAAGGGATCGAACGCGATGGCCGAGATCGTTTTGACGATGGGCCCTACGCCGCCTGCGCATTGAGGAAAGGCCATGAAATGAACGATACCGACCCGCATGTAATCGTGAAGTGAATCCAACATGCCGTGCTCACCTTCTTGTTTGCGTGCAACCCCCGGGGAAATTGCTGAAGGAGCCGAAACCGCAGAGGGCGGAGTCCTTCCGGCCGCCTGGCCAGCAAGGTCTCCGCCCCTTATATACCGTGCTTAGGTATGCTTACACAACATAAGTCGATGCGGACGTCGCGCCGCCGCGGCCGGTCCAGTTCGTGTGGAAGAATTCGCCGCGCGGCTTATCGACGCGCTCGTAGGTGTGCGCGCCGAAGTAATCGCGTTGCGCTTGGAGCAGATTTGCGGGCAACGATTCGCAACGGTAACCGTCAAAATACGCCAACGCACTGCTTAGCGCAGGCGCCGGGATGCCCAGGCTGACGGCCGTGCCGATGACGCGACGCCACGAAGCTTGCGCTTTGCTGACTGCATCCGCGAAGAATGGATCGAGCAGCAGATTCACCAAGCCTGGATTCTTGTCAAAGGCTTCCTTGATTTTTCCGAGGAATGCCGAGCGGATGATGCACCCGCCTCGCCACATCAGGGCGATGCCGCCGAAGTTGAGGTTCCAGCCGTATTCCTTGGCCGCCGCGCGCATGAGTTGATAGCCCTGCGCATAGCTTACAATCTTCGAGGCGTACAGTGCTTGGCGAAGGTCGTCTACAAATGCCTTCTTGTCTAATTGCACCTTCTCGGTCACACCCTTGAGCACCTTGGACGCCGCCACGCGTTCGTCCTTGATTGCGGACAAGCAACGCGCGAACACGGCCTCGGAGATTAGCGTGAGCGGTTGACCCTGGTTGAGCGCCTCGATAACCGTCCACTTGCCGGTGCCCTTCTGACCGGCCGTGTCGAGGATAAGGTCGACTGTATGCTTGCCGTCTTCCGTATAGCCAAGAATGTCTCGCGTAATCTCGATGAGGTACGAGTCCAGTTCGCCCTTGTTCCACTCCGCGAATGCCGCGTGCATTTCTTCGTTGGAAAGGCCAACGGCTTCCTTCATGAGCTGATACGTCTCGCAGATCATCTGCATGTCACCGTATTCGATGCCGTTGTGCACCATTTTCACGAAGTGGCCCGCGCCGCCTTCGCCGACCCAGTCGCAGCACGGCTCACCCTTGTCGGTCTTCGCGGAGACGGCCTGGAATATGGGCTTCACGTGTTCCCACGCGGCGGGGGAGCCGCCCGGCATGATCGAGGGCCCCTTCAACGCGCCCTCTTCACCGCCGGAGACGCCCGTGCCGATGTAAAGCAAGCCTTTGCTCTCGACGTGCTTCACGCGGCGAATTGTATCGGGGAAGTGCGAGTTGCCTCCGTCGATAATGATGTCGCCCGGCTCCAGGTGAGGGATGATCTGCTCGATGAAGTCGTCTACAGCTTGACCGGCTTTGACCAGCATCATGACTTTGCGCGGCCGCTTCAGGTTTGCGCACAGTTCCTTTACGCTGTGGCAACCCACGAAGTTCTTGCCTTTGCCACGCCCATTGACGAAATCGTCGACCTTGGAGGTCGTGCGATTGAACACCGCTACCGTGAACCCCTTGCTCTCCATGTTGAGCACCAGGTTCTCGCCCATCACTGCCAGGCCAATCAGGCCGATATCTGCTTGCGACACGAATCTACTCCTTTCCTAATCCCGCCATTCCTTTTCCGGAATCGACGCATTTGTAAGTATGTTTAGCAGGGTCCCTATGGGAAGAGTGCGTCCCCGGTGTTCAGGAACAATCACCTGCAAACGCGATTTGAGATGGCGCCACTTTCGGTGACTGCCTACCTGAGAGACAAGCACAAATCCATGGGTTTTTAATAGTATCTCCACGTCTCGCGCCGTCATTTGCCGCACGCGCGGCGACACTAGACAGCCACTTCACGCACAATTGCTTGCGGCGGTAAATCCACAGGGTCAGGCGTGAGATAGAGGGCAATCGCTTCGCGTATGCCATCAAGTGCCTCGTGTTCCGTAGTACCTGCGGATGTACACCCGGGCAATTCGGGACACCATGCAGCATAGTCTCCCGTTTCCTTGTCATACTCAACAATCACACGCCAATTCATGCACCGATCCTCCTCAGGAATGATACCATTCAGGACGGTCTCTACGCAGTTTGTTCCCTACTTTCGCAGTCCCTGCAGCGTATACGCCGGCAACTTTTTCTCTGCGAAGATGGGCTTGAACTGTGTGAACCGCTGTTTGCCGTTGATAACCGGTACGCTGGCCCAGTCCTCGCCCACCAGCGGCTTCGCGTAGCGTACGAAATCGTCTGTCACGTCGATTCCGTTCGAAGCGATCCATTCTTTCGGGAAGGTCCGCTCCGAATTCGCGACCTTTTCCAGCGGCACTTTGTCGAAGGTCACGTTGTAGATCGTGCCCGGTGTGCGCAGAATCGTCGCCATCCAGCCATTCTCGCCCGACTGCGCGATGAGCGCCGCCTGCTGCCCCACCTTGTACGCTTCGTCCAAGTCCACGATAGACGCATAGACCGCCGTCATGCGCTGGTCCGTGCCGGAAACCTGTCCGCGTGCCGCGCCAGGCACTGGGAGTCCCTTTGCATTTAGCATTGCCACGACCTGCGCCTGCACGCTCATCTTCGCCGAACCGTAGTTCTTGTGCCCGAAGCTGTCGCGCGCTTCGCCGCCTTCCATGCCGACCTCAAATCCTTCGCTGACGACCACGATGCAGCGGCCATCCTTCTTTAGCTGGTCGTTGATAAAGTCGCACATCGCCTCCGCAGTCACGCCCGATTCGGCCAAGTAGATCTGCAGCGGCAATTCGCGCTTTGGGTCGGCCAGGCGCGCCGCGGCGGGGATATAGCCAATCTTGCGGCCCATCGCCTGCAACACCAGTACCGGATCGGCGGGGCACGACCCACCGTTTTCTTCGTTGGCATTCTGCACGACGCTCATCCAATACCGCGCCACGCTGCCATACCCCGGCGTGTGGTCGATCAACTTGAACTCCGAATCGCCGACGTCGTTATCGATAGTCTTCGGCACGCCGACGGCCACCAAGTCCAGTCCGCGCTCATTTGCGATAACGCTGACCTTGTGCGCCGTGTCCATCGAATCATTGCCGCCCGTATAGAAGAAGTAGCCGACGTTGTGCGCCTTCATCACGTCAACAACGCGCTCGAAGTCTTCGGTCTGATTCTTCTTGAGCTTGTACCGGCATGTGCCAATCGAACCCGCCGCCGGCGTGTATCGCAACAGGGCGATTTCTTCGTCGGTCTGCGCGGATAGGTTCAGCAACTCTTCCTTCAGTACGCCCTCAATGCCATGCCAACCCGCATAGACCGTCCCAAACGTTTCCGGAAACATCTTGCAGGTTTCGATGACCCCGCGCAGCGAACTGTTGATTACCGGGCTTGGCCCTCCCGACTGGGCGACAATCACATTCTTAGGCATCATAACCCCCTTGGCTGTGCACAACTCCGCGGACTGGGAGCGCGGTGTGTGATGACATGAATAGGGCGTAATTATAGCGCGATGCTGAGTCCGGTGACAAAATCGCCGCCCCGTTCTCTCACGCCCCCGGCTGCTGTTTTCTCGCTACCTCAACACCTTTTTCGGAGCTGGATTCCCCTCTTTCAGCCGATAAAGCACCTCGCCGGCGTTTTCCACCAGCAGGTAGCCTTCGTCTTCGCGATTGCGCCATTCCTCGGGGTTGATGCTCGCGATGTCGCGGTAGCCAAGGTTGATGGACAGGCATTCTTCCTTGGGAATGGATGTTGCCAACGTCACCTGGACGCGACACTTTTCCACGCCATCTTCAAACACGCCGATTCCGCGCACGTGCGTGGAGTGGGCGAGAATGCCTCCGGGGATGTCTTTGAACTTCTCCATCTGCGCGAGAAAGTAGTCGCGCGTGTGGTAGCCGATGCGCTTGATGTAGTGCCCGTGCGTCACACTTACTTCATGGATGTGCGCGCCATAGATGATGAGCTCGCCGCCGTCCGCGACCACGGGCTCCAACTTGTACATGCACTTGCCCGCCACCCAGATTTCGTCGTACATGGGCGGGGCCATCGCAAGCACGCTCTTGAAGGGCTTGTCCTTGTAGACGATGTGCGTCTGCGACGAAAGATCCGCAGCCGCGCTCCACGCTTCCTGCGGCGACCCAAAGAAGATCCCCTTCGTCTGCTTGCCCATCACGTTCAAGCAGAAGCACCGCTTTTCGACGGGGATCATCGCGGCAGCGGTATCCACCACGCGACGCACCGGTGTCATCTTGGTCCCGTTAATGACGGGATTCGAGATCAGCGCACCCAACCAATGAAACACATTAAGTATCTCTTCGCCCGCGACTCCGGGGAAGAAGTACTTGTTGCCACCGCTGAAGCCCACGACCTCATGCGGGAACACCGGTCCCACGATGCACACGAGGTCGTAATCCAGGACGCGCCGATTCACCGTAACGTCCACGGATTCGTGCATCATGCCATCGGAGATATCGGCGAGTACTTGTGAAGTAATTGTGCCGATCTTTGCGAGGGCCGCCGGATTCTTCCATTCGTGGTTGAAGATTCCGACAGACTTGAAGGCGCCATGCCGTTCCGCGTCAGAGATTCCGAAGAACGCGTGAATCGCATCGTCCGGCATCGGCGGGTGCGTGCCCAGCGCGATCAGGTAGTCCAACTTCGCCACGCGCTTGCCCAGCGTATCGAACAGCGCCCGGAACACGGTCGGCATTGGCATGCTTCGCGTCGAGTCCGGCACGATGAATAAAAGGCGCTTGCCGTCCACGTTCTCATGCTCAAATGCTTCGGCCACGAAGGACCGCAATTCGTCATTGGTTAAGTAGCCAGTCTCCGATACACGTTGCTTCATGGATTCCCTCGACTATCGCGGTGTCGGCTGGGAGCGATTACTCGGCCGACGGGTTAGTTTCAAAAATACAGAACAGATTGCCTTCTGTGTCCGTGCAATAGGCCAGATATCCGACACCCGGAATGGCCTTCTTCGGCGTGGATACCGTTCCTCCGTTGCTTAGCACGCGCTCCAGATACAGATCTACCGATTCGACATCGATAGAGTTGATTGTTCGGGGCAGACCATCTTGTCTGCGAATCAAGCCACCGTCGATACCGGGTTCGCCGTCCGGGCCCGTTGTCAGTATCCAATAGTCTTCGGGTCCATCCACCTGATACGCGCCCCATCCGAACACATGATGATAGAAGGCTGCCGCGCGGGCGGTGTCCTGCACGCCCATTTCAAAATGCACTACTCGCGGCATCCCGTATTCTCCCTGTGGTTCTGGTAATTGCGCCTAAGGGACCCGGCTTAAAGCGTGAACCCTATGCCCGCGAGCGCCTGTTCCAGTGCCGGATTGGAGGGCGTCACAACGGCCTTCGTATTGAAGAATTCGCGTCGTCGCGGATATTCCTTGCGCAGGCGATCGAAGTGCGGGCCGCGCTCCTCGGCAGGCATCTTGATTATAGCCCGAAGCGCCTCGTCATCGCGAAGAATGTCATACACGCAGCGCACGACTCGCCGCAGTTCCGCTTGAGCGTTCTCGACGGATCCATCTACCTCCACGACCGGCGTCTCCGGCGCGGGCAACAGGAGGGAGGGGTCCCAATTCGGATTCACTCCAAGATAGGCACATGCGGCTTCGTAGACTTGCCGTGTGCCATTCACCTTTCCATCAAACGAATATCCCGCGATGTGCGGCGTTCCCAAAGCGAGATTGGCAAACAAGTCGAGGTCGATGTTGGGCTCGCCCTCCCACACATCCAATGCGCTAGCGCCCACTCGGCCATCTTCCAGCGCCGCCTGCAGCGCCTTGCCGTCAATGACGGAACCACGCGACGTGTTGATTATGAGTGTACCGGTCCTGATTTTGCGGAGAAACGCATCATCGACGAGATGATAGGTCGCATCTGGTCCTGTTTTCGTTAACGGCACATGAAACGTGATGATGTTGCAGTCGAATATCTCGTCCAGCGGTCGAAACGTCGCGTCTCCCGTTTTCCTGGCAAGCGGCGGGTCATTGACCACGCATTGCATGCCCAGGGCACGCGCTCTTCGAGCAACCTTCGAGCCCACGTTGCCATGCCCGACGATCCCCAGTTTGCGGTCCGTCAGCTTGAAACCGCGGACTTCAGCGAGGTGCAGTAAAGTCGCGACGATGTAATCCGCCACGCTGTTTGCGTTGCATCCCGGCGCGCTGGAAAAGGCAATGCCCTTTTTATGCAAGTACTCTTTGTCAACATGGTCTTCGCCGATGGTGGCCGTCGCGACGAAACGCACCTTGGTGCCTTCGAGTAGATCGGCGTTCACCTTGGTAATTGAACGCACCAACAACAACTCGGCGTCCTTCAGATCGTCTTTGCTGATGCCCCGTCCAGGCCTGAGTACGACGTCGCCAAGCGTCTCGAAGGCTTCCTTGCCATACGGAATGTTCTCATCAACTACAATTCGCATGAATTCTCCACGTGCGGTTGATTTTCCCCAAATTCGTGCCAAGTGCGGGCAGCGAAGGCCCCAATTTTGGCAGATACGCGCACGCAATGTACACTCCGCAAACGTGCTAAAATGGGAGCGCTGCAACGCGCCCGGTGCGAGGTGGGGGAGGATTGCGACATGGCTCAACCCGGATGCGCTACGTGCAAGATTCGCGCTCGCTATGACAGAAACCCGAAATCTCTCCTCGGTCGCCTCTGGAAATGGCATACCGGCTGGTGCCCCGGCTGGAAAAAGTACCTCGGTTCTCTGCCCGAAAGTGAACGCGACGACTTGCTTAAGCGCTTAAGCGCCTGACACCGCGCCGCTACTGTTGCGATGGTTTGGCGTCGTCTGGCGGGGACGGTACCCGGTGCAACGTGAATGCCTCAGCGAATGCATCCGGATCGTCCACCCATTTACGGACAAATCGCTTCAACCGATCCGGTTTGGCGGTCAAGATTGTCTTGTCGTCGATGATCTCATGACGTACCCACAACCGCCCTTTCTCGGAGCGGTCGCCGGTCCAATCTCCGCTCATGCGCTTCACGGCTAAAGTGTCTTTGTTCAAGTCAATCGACCAGAACTCATGCATCTGTTGCAGCCACATCGCTGAGTCACCCTTAGGCTCTTCCGGCAGGAGATCAAGAAACAGTCTCCCTTTCACCTCGACCATCCCGACAGCGAACCTAATCTCGTTATCCTTTTCATGCAGTGTCATGGTGTACATTTTGCTGCTGTCTTGGGAGAATTCCATGTACTCAAGGCCCGCATCATCTCCGGCCCAACGTCCGACCAGTTCGGGTTTGAATACTAGCTCTTCCGTTGAATTGTAGAGCGGCTGCAACGAAACGACGGGACAGCCTGCAGCGGCAATGAGTACGCAGACGCTAAACAGGATTCGCTTCGCCATGACTACGCTCCCTTCGCCTTGTTCGGACGGACACGGCCCAGAGCACTGTCTTTTCACCATGCAACAGTGTTGCAAGAGTAAACTATGGGCGTTGAGCAACGAGTGAGCAGTCACACAATCCCCGCAAATGAGCGTGAGGAGACTCCGACGCATATTCCGAACGCCCGCGGTCTCGCGCTAGATAGTATCCCGTAGCCGGAGCGCCGGTTCCCTGACTACCGCATCTTTTTGCGCCAATGGCGGTTTCCTGCAACCAGGTTCCCGGCGGCACCAACACCCTCTACATGGACGGCCACGTCTCATTCATCAAATACAAACAAAACAACGACTACCCCGTCAATGCCCTCTTTGGCAACCTGATGCAGGCGTTGTACGGCTAATCCGCGTTCTTTGGCGAAGGAAGACAGAAAGGGCGGAGATCCGGTAGGATCTCCGCCGTGTTTCGTTGGTGTGGAGATGTCTGCTGCTGCTCTATTCAGTAGTATCCAGACTTCCCAAAACGTTCTCAGTTCTTTCGACTTTTTGATTGGGGTATCCAGTCGTAGAGCGGCAAGACGTTCCCATTCTTCAGTGCCAGACCGTGCGGATTGCCAATACCTCCAACTTCTGTCTCTGTGGCGAATACAGCAAGTCTCGCGATGGACGTTGCTTCGATCGGCACGACTTCTCCCTCGTCAGATTTCGCGTTACCGTTTCGGTCTTGCCAAGTCCCCAATCCGTGCATTTCGTCGCCTTCGAGCCAACCGTCATTGTTGTCGTCGAGCGCTCGCAACGCATCGAATCCGTCCCGCCAGAACATCCACCACGTGGCTGTGCCGATAAGTCTTCTGCCTGAATCGATTTGCCCCGTATTCTTCGGGTCCCAGACAAGCAACAGGGTGTCGGGTTTTACCCACGGCCATTCCACGTCACCGCCAAATCCGTCCAGGTCAAACGAAACGTGTGCACGCGAATCGATGAGATCAGGGAGGCAGGACACGCGCGAAAGCGAGAAGACTATAGGCGTCACGCTGCGAGAGAAAGCACCCATCTCGCCCATTTCGTCTCCAAGTTTCTTCACGAGCTGCTTCTCTTCCGCGGTCAGTTTTCCTCTGGATTCAAGTATCGTTCGAATCCCTTTTGCCGATTCTATCGCGGTTTGACTGTAGGATTTGTACTTCAGGCTGTCTGTGCGAGCGGGCTTGTAGGCGCTCTTGTATGCCTCGATGGCCCGGTCTTCCCATCCGCGCCGAAGAACGGCCCGTAACCGATCTTTACTGACTTCCGTCGGAGCATTTTCATATGCCCGCTGCAACAACAGAAGGCCACTCGATGCGTGCGCGAACAATGCTTCTTTAGCATGTTCGGCCATTCCCTCATCCGGAGACTGAATCTCGCTTATCAGCCGCAGTATCTCACGCTGATCGCTCACACTGACATCTACCTCAATTGGGCACGCCACGTCCCCGGCAAACTGCGCACCCTCTTCGTACATCCACCCCAATCCTAGCCAAAGCCCTGCAACATACCACGTGTCACTTGAAGACGAAATGTGCGTGATCCCTTTTCGGAACCACCGCAAAGCTTGGACCAGGCAGTCCTTTCGTTGGGACAACTGACTTGCAGGGCCGTCGGCGAAGGTTTTACGTTCCCCCTGATAAGGGTCCATGAACATCGTAGGCTCTTCGTCGGGCCGTTCGTTGTTCCAGATCCCAAACTCCTGCTGTGCTAGAGCAAAACCGAGGCTGTACGCTCTGGCCACCCAGTAGTACCCTCTGATGTCGTCCGGGTGTTCACTGACGTACTGCTGGTAGTTCTTCACCAATCGCTCCAGCGGTACCGTCTCGTCTGGTTCTATGAATGTTGAGAATGCTTGAATGATAAGCACAAGCGTGATTGCAGACACTCGTAAACTCAGACGAAGTAGAGACATGTTTCACCTCCCGAGTGTGAAACGCCATGTGAATGACTGAGGTCCCCCAACACGATTACGGCCTGGAACACGAACGCGCCGCATCCGCAACTCCCCACAATGTTACGAGACTATGGTCATTTCTCTCATAACCTCAGACACCTTGGAGTCGTCTTTGTTCGAGCAGACTTGAAAGCTCAATTGCGTTAACCCAGGACTCCTACTTCTTCCAGGGAGGCGTATCCGGGAGGAACTTGTCGAATTCCTTGATGAGCGATTCTTCGTATGCGCCCGCGTAGGTGCCGTTGAAGAACTTGTCGAGGCCTTCCTCGAACAACCGCTTCCAGGAGGTTTCTTCCTCGCCGGGGTTGATCGGGAAGAAGAGCGCCCCGTTGCCGCGCGCGGCCTTCATGTCGCCGGGCGCGTCGCCGATCATGAGCATCTTCGTCTTTTCGTAGCGGCCTTCCGACGAGAACCGGATGTGTTCGGTCTTCGTGCCCATTTCCTGGCCGGCGATGGCGAACACGTATTTCGAGATCCCCTGTTCTTCCCATTCGCGCTGCAGCGCTTCGGTGGGCGTCTGCGAACACACGAGCATGTCCGCGCGTGACTGCGCCTTTTCGAGGCATTCGCGCACGAACGGGAAGGGGGGAAGTCCCTCCTTTACGATATCCGCGACCGTCACGTTGACGGCTTTGCTCCATTCGAAGGTCCGCTGCATATCGGGCTCGTTGTGCGTCTCGCAATACGCTTTCAACGTGGGATTGCCGAGCTTCGTCTCCGTTTCGATCCACTTGCGCAGATTCGGCACGTCCGGCGCCTTCCAGCCGCGCTGTTGCACCTTGTCCCACTGCGACAACAAGTCGAATGTCACCGTCAATGCCGGAAACCGGTTGATCCCGCGCCATTTCGAGTACAGGTTGACGAATTCCGCCGCGGCGCGCGCAAACTTCGAAATCGGTTGCAAATCCCAATACTTGATGATGTTCGGAATGAAGCATTCCTTGTGCTTCACTTCCATCGTGTCGAAGGCGCAACCGTCCGAGTCGATGGCGATCAGAAACTCGTGCGACGGCTTGTGGTTTTTCAGAGCGGCAACCGGATCGGACATGATGCTATCTCCCCAAAATACGCCCGCAACGAACAGCGGACGCTACAGATTCCATTCACGCTTCGAAGACAATGCACATTACACACCGGAGAACGCGGAGAACCCGCCGTCGATCGGCAGCACGATACCGTTCACGAAACGCGACGCGTCAGACGCCAGCCAGATGGTCGCGCCCACGAGGTCTTCGCTGACTCCGAAATCGCCCATCGGCGTGTGTTGGATGATAAGGTTGCCGCGCTCGGTCAACTCGCCGGTGCGCTCGTCGGTCAGGAGGTAACGGTTCTGTGCCGTCAGAAAGAAACCCGGCGCGAGCGCGTTGACGCGCAGCTTCGTGCTGTGTTCCTTCGCCAGATGCACGGCGAGCCACTGCGTGAAGTTGCTCACCGCGGCCTTCGCCGCGCTGTATCCGAGGATGCGCGTCAACGGACGCATCGACGACATCGACGACACGTTGATGATTGAGCCACCGTCCGGATTGTCCTTCATTTTCCTGCAGAACACCTGGCACGGACGCACCACGCCCGACGTGAAGTTCAGTTCCATTACCTTGCGGATGGCATCCAACGGCACGTCGAAGAACGACATCTCGGGCGACGTGGTCGCCTCTTTCATGTTTCCGCCAACGCAGTTGACGAGGATATCGACCTTGCCGAACTCCGCGTAGACCTGGTCACAGAACGCCTCGGTGGCGCCATCCGCCATGACGTTCAATTCGTAGCCCTTCGCGCGTCCGCCCATGGCCGTAATCTGACTCGCGACTTGTTCCGCGTTGCTCAACGAGATGTCGGTGACGGCGCATTGCGCCCCCGCGCGGGCAAGTCCGCACGTGATTGCGCTGCCAAGCACGCCGCCGCCCCCGGAGACCACGGCAACTTTGCCGGTCAAGTCGAAAGTGGTGTTACCTTCAGACAAAATAGACTCCTTTCCCCCGGTGAACTCAGGTATGAACCCACGACAAACGTTGATGCCAGACACAGCGGGCATCCGTCATGCGCATTCCTTGAGGGTCGCGCTCAGCCGCGATATATCGAGGTCTCGTAGATTAGCAGACGTTGACATTTGATTCAATTCGTCGAAGCTGGCTCGTGGGCAACCTCGTGTGCTCAAAGGGGTTATCGCGACTGCGCCCAAGCGCTGTGCTGCTCGGCAGACTAAGCGCTTCTGTCTCGCGCGGCGCGTGCGATGTGTGTTTTCGCCGACTGGATGGTATAAATAGACGGTCCTGTCCAAATTCTATTTGTGTATCGCGAGAACTCACAAGAGAGGCTCTGTCCCGAATGCAGACTCCACGCCGAAGTGTCCTTCCCCTCTTTGGACTGGTCGCTCTATTGTTCGTGTCCTCGATTGCCATTTTGCCGGCATCTTCCGACGAAACCTGCGCCACATGTGGCGACGAACCGCGATTCCCGGCGGAGTCGGCATTCCTGGAAACGCTGGGGTATCCGTCCTCGCAGTACACCGTCTTGTTGTCCTGGAGCGAGAAGGCTCGTGATGGCAGTGAGAAGTACGTTACCGGATACCGTGTGAAGCAGAGCGGCGAGGAGCCGTTTGACATCTACAGCGACGGCGCAACACGTCTCTTGGATGATTCTGAATTGAAGGCGCTGGGAATTTCGCCGAAACGATGGGATCTTCCTCCTGTTGAGCAAGCGGCGTCTCTTCCCGCCGACCTGAAAAAAGCCCTTCCCCCAAAGCCCGATGTGCAGACGCGGACACGCGGGCTCCAAGAGAGCGCGGGAATTGTGCTGCCCGACGTGGACATTAACAAAGCGTTACAGGAAGACGCCGAGCGTGCCGCAACGCAAGGAAAAGGCCCAAGGCGCATTGGTGTATTCGTGGATTTGGATGAGCCCCTCCGTATTACGGACGGAACCCCCTCCGAAGGCTTTTGGCAGACTCTCGGAGACGGCGGACGCGTATGGTCTGCCGTCCTCGTTTCACCGGGGGCGCTCGGCATGCGAATCCATTTTACGCAACTGACATTGCCGCTTGGCGCGCGCGTGGTTGTGTACAACTACGACAATCCCGATGAATCCTACGGACCCTACACCGAACTTCCGCAAGGTCGCTCAGAATTGTGGAGCGCGACCTGTTTTTCAGAGACCGTTGGTATTGAATGCTACGTTCCCAGCGGCGCGGACACCGGCCAGGTTGAATTGACCATTGACCGCATCGTGCACAACTACGTCCCCTTCGGAGAACTCTCGTGGGCGAAAGCCGCGGGCACGTGCAATCTCGACGTGACGTGCTACAGCGATTGGCTGGCCACTTCCAAATCCGTTGGTGGAATCGGAAGCGTTGGCGTCACGGGGTCACTTTTCTGCACGGGCACCTTGCTTGCAGACAATGTCGAGGGTTCCGACATTCCCTATTTCCTGACGGCCAATCACTGTATCTCCACGTCCGGGCAAGCTGCGAGCGTCGAAATTTACTGGCTCTATCAGACACCCTCGTGCAACGGTACGGCGCCCAGCCCCGCGAGCGTCCCGCGTACTACGGGAGGCGCGGCTTTGCTTGCCACCACCAACGTCGACTCCGGCACAGATTTCTGTTTGCTGCGCCTGAACAATCCTGCGTCTTCCGGCACGACCTTTGCCGGCTGGAATTCGTCAGCGACGCCACTTGGCGCGAACACAACCGCCATCCATCATCCGAGCGGCGACTACAAGCGCATTTCGTTTGGCACCGTTACAGATGTTGCGGAATCCTCTCGTTCGTCGCGTCCAGCGAACCGATACTATCAATCCAGTTGGAGCAATGGCGTGACTGAACCCGGATCGTCGGGCAGCCCGCTATTCAACGACAGCGAGCAGGTGATAGGTCAGTTGTGGGGAGGGCCCTCCTCGTGCAGCCCATCCTCGACGAAGCTGGATTACTATGGGCGATTCGATGTCAGTTTCCCGCTTATGACGTCCTATCTGCTGGCTGTGCAGCCTAGTGTGTCGTTTGTATCGGCGACGGTGTCTGTGGATGAAGACCAAGGCACCGCGACCATCAATGTGCAATTGAACCAAGCGCCCGGTGATTTGGGCTCTGCTTCAGTATCGTTTGCCACGCAAGACGGCACCGCAAGAGCAGGATCGGACTACGTAGCCAATTCCGGTGTCGTAAACTTCGGCGCCGCCGATACGCTTAAGACGATCACCGTCAACTTGATCGGAAACACGCGTCCAACAGGAAGCCGAAACTTCAAGGTTTTGCTCAGCAACCCCGTTACGTGTCAGTTGGCGGGTTCCTATGCGCCCGCGACCGTAAAGCTCACGGACAACGATCCTGACGCCGACAACGACGGCCTCTCGGATTACGAAGAGACTAACGGAACTTACGGTTACATCACCAATCCGAATAGTCCCGATAGCGATGGCGACGGGGTGTATGACGGCGTCGAAATCTCGTTGGGCACGAGCCCCACGAACGGCTCAGATACGCCTGCGGTGAAGACGATTTCGGTTCCCATGTTTCAGGATTGAAGTGTCGAAGGAGTGACTACTTCCAGAATTTGAAATCTCGAATCTGAGATTTGAAATTGAAGGAACTGACTCTTTAGGGATTAGACTTTACCGTACTGCGCCAATGCTGTTTGGCACCACCTGAATTGCCTCACCTGCATACCCTTTGCGCAGGCGCATTTCTCTCCCTACAGCTTCCCAAAACTCAACGCAAGCGCCGCCAGGCTCAGGCTCAAGAAGAACCCGCACATGTCTGTCACGGTCGTCAGGATGGGCGCCGCAGCCAACGCCGGATCCATACGCAATCGGTTCAACACCAGTGGAATCGCTCCGCCAAGCGTCACGCCCACGACGGTATTGACAGCCAATGCCGTTCCGACTACGAGTCCGAGATACGGGTCGCCTTTCCATAGGTATGCCATCGTCCCCAGTACGCCGCCCAGCACGATTCCGTTCGGCAGGCCGACCAGAATCTCCTGGACACATACCCGCATAAAATCCCGTGGCTTGATCAGACCCAATGACAATTCCCGGATACTCACCGCAATTGCCTGGCTGCCTGAACAACCGCTCATGTCCGAGATAATCGGCAGAAACGCCGCGAGAGCGATGACCTGCGCCAACGTGCTCTCGAACAACACAATCACACTCGCCGCGATGACGTTCAGGAAGATATTGATCGTCAGAAACGACAACCGTCGAAACGCACGCGACGGTAACGACATGCTGCGTAGCTCCTCACCCCCGACGATACCGCTGAATCGCAGGAACGCGCGCTGTGCCGCCTCGCCTTGAGCCTCTTCCACATCCGCCCGTTGTACCACGCCGGCCATCGCACCGTTCGCATCCACTACCGGGACTCCAAAGTAGGCATGCCGGTCAAAGAACTCCTCGAGTTCCCTTAACGACGCCTCGACAGGGACGCTCAATGGATTGGGAATCGCAATGGTCTTCAAGGGGGTTGTACCCGGCGAGAGCACCAAATCTCGAAGCTGAATGACCCCCACCAATTTCTCGTCGCTCGCGGTCACATACACATACTGAACGGCATAATCCGAATACGTTTCGGCATTGGCCCGCAAATCGGCCAACACGTCCTGCACCCGCAGTTCCTCGCTATACGCCAGGTACTCCGTGATCATGAGACCACCCGCCGTGTTGTGAGCATGGCGGAGCAGGTCCCGCGCGTCTTCAGCCTCTTCCGGAGACATCTGCTGAAGGATGGCCTCGGCGTCGTGCTGGTCCAACTCGCTCAACACGTCCGCGCGGATGTCGCTGTCCATCTCGTCGACAATTTTCGCGGCGTCGTGGGCAGAGAGATCTTCCAGCAAATCCGCGCCCTGAGACTCTGGCAACTCCTCGATCAGGTCGGCCGCATCTTCCGGCGCGAGCATGCGCAACACGCTCGTCTGATCGTCATCGTCAAGCCGCGACATCGCCCGCGCGACTTCCGACGGCGGAAGCGAATCCAGGAACTGCGTGAGTTCTTCCGAATCCTTGCGTTCAATGATGAACTCAAGCTGCTCCCAAGACTCGTGATCGGGGTATTCTGCCATTGGACAATGCTCCTGACGCGGAAATGACTGCTCGTGAAACCGGATGCGGCGGCGGACCGGCGTATGTGCCTTGCATGAACGTGCGCGAGTGTATCAGAGGGTGTCAGGCAATGGCCATTCTTTTGTTCTTCACGCTAGACTCTCTCGGTACTCGTCACTATAATGCCTGTATGGCTTAGTTCTGATTGGTGGCAAGCAATCCGGGAGTTTCGATTATGAGTCTCAACCTCGCGCATTTCCTGGAAATTTCTGCACAATCCTATGCAAACAACACCGCCGTCGTCTACGACGGTCTGCGGCTCACGTATGCCGAATTGAACGGTTACGCCAAGCGTGTCGCCAACATTCTTGTCGACCGGGGCGTGCAGAAGGGCGACAAGGTCGCCATGATGATTCCCAACACGCCCTACTTTCCCATCATCTATTACGGCATTCTCAACGTTGGCGCCACCGTGGTTCCCATCAATTGCTTGCTGAAGGCGCACGAAATTCAATATTGCCTGGAAGATTCCGATGCAAAGGTCTTCTTCGCATGGCGAGGGTTTCACGACGATGCTGTCCATGCCTTCATCGAAACGGACACGTGCCATCATCTGATCTTTGCAAGCACGATGGATGACCTTGAACCGCCGGATACGGGCGAGCTCTTCATTACTTTACTTATGGAAGCGTTCCACGAATTCGACCACGTGGACACGATGCCCGACGATACGGCCGTCATCCTCTACACTTCCGGCACCACCGGCCATCCCAAGGGCGCTGAACTGACGCATTTCAACATGTTTTTTAACGCCTACTATTCGAAGGACAAGATTATTCAGGCCAAGCCCAACGACGTGGCGTTGGCCGTTCTTCCGCTGTTCCACTCGTTTGGGCAGACCTGCATCATGAACGCTTCGCTCATGGCGGGCGCCTGCATTACCATGGTTCCTGCATTCCACACCGAGAAGGTGCTTGAAGTCATTCAGCGCGATCGCGTCACCATCATGGCGATGGTACCCACGATGTATTTCTTCATGCTCAATGCCCCGAACCTCGCATCCTTCGATCTTTCCAGCGTGCGAATGGCCGTCAGTGGAGCTTCCTCGCTTCCCGTTGAAATCATTAACCGGTTCAAGCAGACCTTCGGCGTACAGATCCTGGAAGGCTATGGCCTTTCCGAAACCAGCCCGGTCGCCTCCTTCAATGTCACCGACAAGCCCTGTAAGCCCGGCTCCATCGGCCTCCCGATCTGGGGTTGCGAGATGCGCATCATGCGAGACGATGGCAGCTTTGCGGATGTCGGCGAAGTGGGAGAGATTGTTATTCGCGGTCACAACGTGATGAAAGGCTACTACAAGAAACCTGTGGCCACGGAAGAGGCCATACTGAGCGGCTGGTTTCACAGCGGCGACCTCGGACGTGTCGACGAAGATGGCTACTTCTACATCGTGGACCGTCTCAAGGATTTGATCATTCGGGGTGGTATGAACATCTATCCGCGCGAAATCGAAGAGACCCTCTATTCGCACCCCGCCGTTCTCGAAGCTTCAGTAGTAGGCATCCCCGATGAAGCGCGCGGTGAGGAAGTCAAGGCCTACATTTCACTGCGTGACGGTTGTACGGTCACGCCCGACGAGATTCGCAATTATTGTCTGGAGCGGCTCGCGAAATACAAATGCCCGAAAGAGGTGGAAATCCTGACCACCCTGCCCAAAGGCCCGACTGGAAAGATCCTCAAACGCGAACTCCGCAGCTTCGCCCCGAGATGAAGGCGGGTGTAGAGGCATTGCTGCGAAGATAGATGGCGCTGGACATTTTGCACCGAACAGTACTTTGCATTCGGCACCGATGGTGCCGGTCCTGAAAGCCTAGGGCAAAGTTTGAGGGTGTACGTTGCGGGCAAGCAATGTACACTCTCGAACGCCGCCCTAGGTAGCCAGTCTCTAGCGTCGGTCGCGCTGAAAGCGTCAAACAGAATCATTCGCGGCCCTCGACGATTTCCGGCAATCCCGGTTTGTGCGCGTCGCAACACCGCATGTCCTCAGTGTTCCCCAGTTTCACGTAGGTAGTTGCAGGAGGGCGTAAAATGCATTCTCGAGAGGGCAATAGTAGATTTGCAGGAAGTAATTTCCGATTCGAGCCAGGTTCATGACCCGGTCTTTGCGTGTGTTTGCCTTCAGTTGGCGGTCTATTTTTAGTTTTTCGGCAATCGCGCCAAAGGCGGCTAACAGTACGTATGCCAACGCGATGACCGCGAAGTGGCGGTCGTGTCGTTGAGGTTGTGTCAGCCGTACGTGGTCTAGTCCAAGTCCCCAGTCCCGATTCTTGAGGTCCCGGAACATCGCCCTGAATACCGCTTCGGTCTCCAATTGCTCATTTCTCAGAAAGCGCCAAACCCGCTTGATACAATGCTTGGCGGATATTTCCCCCGACATGGCCCGTCCCAGAGCCAGCACCCCGATTC
>JAIBAQ010000018.1 GCA_019695095.1 Candidatus Hydrogenedentota bacterium | reverse complement strand
AACTGCTTTGCCCCTTTCATCCACGTCCAATCGCCAGTCGAACAGTCATATTTCCATACGTCGTTAAGCGCGCCCATTTGGCTGTTCTCGTCGATGCCATACCCACCGAAGATCCAGAAAACGTCCGCTCCATCAGTCCAGGATACGGCGCCCCGACGTGAGCCGGGCGTGTTCGTTTCACCGGCCTCACCCAATTCACCGTAGACCCCAGCTTGTTCCGCGTTGCTCCTCCCCTTCATCCACGCCCAGTTGCCGCTATCCGGATCGTAACGCCACAGGTCGTTGAGGAGGTGTTGAGTCGTCGATCCGTATCCAGTCCCTCCGAATAGCCACAGGCGACCGCTTTCGTCAAACCAGGTCACCGCGTCCACGCGTCCACCTGGACGATTGCCCGTTGCGGCGACGCCCTGAGTACCATAGACGCCGGGTTGATTGATCGACGAACTGCCCTTAATCCATGTCCATCTTCCGCTTGCCGGATCAAACTTCCACAGATCGTTGAGATATCCCGTGCCTCCGCTCGCTCCATAACCGAATCCGCCGAACAACCACAGTGCGCCCGTAGCATCTCGCCACGTGGCAGCCCCGCGGCGGGCTCCGGGTGTGGTCGTTGCACTGCTCTCCCCCAGCGTCCCGTAGCTACCGTAGGCATTGACGGAATTGGATCCGTGCATCCAAGTCCATTGCGCGGCCGACGACGCTTTACCCAAAGATCTTGCTTCAGGAGCATCCAGGCCCTCCGCAGAACCACATACCATCGCAAACACACTGAACACCACAACGAAAAGACTGAGAAAGGTTCGGAATGAGAATCGCATGGCCTACCCCTCTTGCGATGGAAGTAACCATGGCCTTTCAGTCCCGCGAAAGCCTCATCTGCTTTGCGCGACAACTTGCAGCGCCCCATGCCGTACGCAGAGCCACTATGGCGTCGGGCGATTCATCCCAAGTAGATGCCCAACATCGCGGACATACTTCTGCAATCGGCTACCACGTCACGACTACACCTGGCTTCCCCCATCATTACGACGTGAATGAGTACCATTTTTGGATAATTCTAGGTGAATTGTCAATTCCTACGCAGAGGGGTGTACGTTATAAATGCGGAATCGACGATTAAGGCCAGGTAGCTTTAGACGTCCATATCCAATTGGGTTGGCGACGAAATGGGCAGGCTGTTGAGTTCATTCAGCATTTCTGGAGCGGCTCAAAGCTGCGTGAATCGGTATTGTGTACCGATCTGGGACTTGATAGACCTCAAGCCGGGTCCTGGTGTGTCGATTCTCGTTTCGAACGCGAATCTCACCCCAGTCTGGAGTCTACCGTGCCTACGGCACTCCAGAGAAGAGGTTGTCTGAGAGATTGTGAACGAAGTACAGGGAATATTGCCCAATGCCTTGTGAAGGCTGTCCAGTTGTCTTTTGTTTATACAACTGAAACCCGCGCTCGCGCGGTTCCCGGCTCAGGATGACAGTCTGGTTGCCAAGCGACACGGCTTTCTACTTGCCGTGCTTCTTCCTTCGCGACACATACCCGCAGTAGAGATTAGGACAGCGAGTACTACTTGGCCTTGACGTCGTAGGCTATCAGTGCATCGCCGTGGCGGACGTACAGACGCCCGTTGGCTATCGTTGGATGGGCCCAGTGCTGGTCGGTGCCGTCCGTCACGTCGAACCGGCCGGTACGTTCAAACGCGCTGGGTGTCGCCTTCACGAGATTCATCACGCCCGCCTTCGGCCCTTCGTAGGCGTACAGCATGCCGTCGGCGTAGACAACGGACGAAAGCTTCACTTCTTCCGTACTCCACACCAGCTTTCCCGTCGCCATTTCCAGACACACCAGCTTGCCACCGCCTTTGTAGCCGGCTCCATAAAGGTATCCATCTACGAGCACGACTCCGTGATGCAGGCAATCAAGGCTGGTGTCCGTCCACTTCGGAGTCACCGATGTGCCATCCGCCGAAAGCTCCAATGCCCCGCCGCCATAACCGTCGCCGGCCACATAGTAGAGCAGTCCATCCTTGTAGATCGGCGTCACCCCGTGAATGTCGTAGGGGGCTTTCTGCGCGAACGACCACAATAGCGCGCCCGTTTCTGCATCCGCGCCAATAAAGTGCAGCCCAAGCGCCGTCGTCACAATGCGACGGCCGTTATGAACGATAATCGTTGGCGAACAGTACGACGTTTTGTCCTCAGGTCCTTTCGTCGCCCAGATGGTTTCGCCCGTCATCTTGTCGAGCGCCACCAGAAGACCATCCTTGCCTCCCGGCGTGCAGATGATGCGGTTGCCGTCAACCAAGACCGACTCCGCGACATTCCAGATGTTGTTCTCGGCCCCGAACCGCTCCAGCACGTTCACGTCCCACATCTTCTCGCCCTTGACGAGATCGATGCAGCACAACAAACCCAGGCCCGAAATGACGTACAGCCTGTCTCCGTCGATGGTCGGTGTTGACCGCGTACCCGGGGCCTGCTTTTCTTCCGTCTCCGGCCCAAAGGGTATCTTCTTCTCAATGACGCCGTCGTTGTTGAGCACGAACACGTAGCCGGTCTTGTCGTCCAACATTCCTGTGACGTAGATCTTTTCCCCGACGACCGAAGCCGAGGAGAAGCCTCGACCCAGGCCTGTCGCGACCCACGCTTTAGCCGGTCCTCCTTCAGGCCACGTTTTTAAGAGGCCCGTCTCATCGAAGTTACCGTCCCGATGAGGGCCTCGGAACTGCGGCGAATCGCCCGCGTAAGCGGCGGTCACCATCAACACCAACACGCCTGCTACACACATGAACGCTCTCATCAGCACGTCTCCATCGTCTATTTGAATTCAATACCCAGAAAAACCAATTCAGACATCTCCTGCCTGCTGCCTTTTTCAATCCACGAAGGACTGGTAGTGGCCGCGCGAGAGCGGACGCACCGTGAGAACAGCCTGTGCTTCTTGTGTTCTATTTCGGCAACTCTGCGGCGCTTATTCTACCAGTTCAAACTCCATCTTCGGCTTCGGCCCGCCGTTAACGGGCTTCTCTGGCACGAGTTGTAGCCAATGCCGCTTCGCTTCAGGCCCCGATTTATCGAAGTCATTCATGAGCGCGTTGTATCGGAAGCGTTCTCCGGTTTTCAGCATCAGCGGCGTAAGACGATTCTTAGGAAAGGCGGCTTCGTAGACGGTCTGCGTTCCCTCGCGTTTTACCGCCAGTTTCACTTCCGTACTGACTTCTGTGCCGCCCATGTCCACGCCCCAGTACAAGAAGACTTCCGGACCCTTTTGCGTGAGTGTAATGCCCCAACTCCAATCGTTAAGGAACATTTCCACGTTGTCCGCCGACCACACCGTGTCGCCCGCAAACGGCTGATAATGCTCGTTGTCCTCGGCGCGCACTGCCAGATATAGCCAGTCCTCATCCCACATGAAGCCAAGCTCGCTGTCGAGGTCCTTCTTGTTTTTCCCATCGAATTGGGCCGGATATACCATGCGCACCATCTGCGCATCGCCCCACTCTCCAAGGTCGGCATCGATATTCACCGTGGCTTTCGCGCGAATGGCTTTTGCCGTCGGCACCAGCCGCATATCCTGCTTCACGTCCACGGCGGGACCTTCCTTCGCATTAGCATACTGCGTAGTGAAGAATGGGACGGGGAACTGCGTCTCCTCCGATTTCACGCGAAAACGCAGTTCCTGCGAGGACTTTCCGGCCACCTCATACTCCAACTGCGCGGGGCTTACACTCCACCCCGGGGTCATCTCCCACGACAACGAGGATTTCAGAGGGTTGTCAAACGGATTCGAGACCGTCACAACAAGCTCTTGATCGGCCGCGCCTCTCACAGGCACCGGCAATTCCGCCGCATGTATCCACTTGTTGCGAATGTTGTACAACTCGTCGACACGAGCCGCCGTGGCAACACGTGACGAAAACACCGACTTCGGACGAATCACCGACCAGTCCACGTTCGTGCCGCGAACTCGTACGAGCAAATAGTGATTGAAGTACCCTTCTTCTTCCGAACCGTCCATCTTGTACACCGACGACCCGCCACAGATTGTGTATCTCACACCGTCGCGCGTTCCGCAATCGCGATACAAATGCCAGTGCCCCGAAAAGACCCCGCGTACTGGATGTCCACGAAACACTTCCGCCATATTCGACCACTGCTTCTCCCACGTTTCTTCCGCCTTGTCGGGATCGCCCTCGTGAGCGAAGTATGGCTTGTGCACGAACACGAATACGTTTGCGGCATCCGATTTATCCAACTGCTCTTTCGCCCACGCGGCCTGACCGTCCGAAATCCGCGATAGCGCTCCCTGCTCTTCGCTATTCAGCAGAAGAAACAACGAATTCCCGTACCGGAATGCGTAATGTGTAGGTCCGATTCGTTCTTCCCAGATCCGTTCCGTTGCCGCGTCCGTGATATCGTGGTTACCCGGATTCGGAAAGAACGGCGGCTGAAGCTCCGAAATCGTCTTGTCGAATTCGTCCCACTGCACGGACAGATCCTCCGCGGCGCCGCCCAAGATCATGTCCCCCACATGCATCACGAGACTCGGCTGCAAGATATTGAACTCGCGGATGCACTGCCGGAACACTTCCGACTGCTCTACCGGCTCCAGCGTGTTCGAGTCACCGACAATGATGAAATCAAAGCTATCTGGCGATATCGGCGGCGACGCTTTGATCTTATCCATCGATTTCTCGATCAATGTCTTTTCGCCCCATGCCATGGAGGCAAGAACCGTTGCAGCCATTAGGGCCGACACGCCCAAGCGATAGCGATTCGCTCTCATTCATCCATCCTTTCGCGAGGTATGTAAGAAGGACCTATTTGCATCGGGGAAAGCCCGCAGCAACCGTCCCCATGATATGCGTTGAGCCGGATGAAGAGTCAATACAGACCGAGGGTTCTCGAAACGACAATGCCGAATCACCACGCGATATAGTACACGAGACGACAATTGAATTACCCAATATGCTGCGGGCAACGTCGTATCACAAGCATCCACGCCGATATGCGACAGGTACTAGGTCGCCTCGACGGAAGGCTCAAATCGTTCGGGCGAATGGATCACTTTGATTCGGTACAATTGGCAAAATGCTTCCAGAATGGCCCGGTGATCACCATAGTACATCACTTGGTGAGTGCCAAGCTTTGTGCGAACATCCTGCATTCTATCCATAGTCAACGCTACGCTTGTCCTGCATCCGCCGTCCGTGGTTGTGTCTATATTATCCACTACCGTGCCCGAATCGATAAGCATTTCCGTGGGACTCAGGAACTGCGCTACCGTGACTGGCTGACCTTTGCGCCAAATGACTTGTGTCGCTACGGCGGAACTCGTTTCCGCATGCGATCTTATGATTAACGGCTCCGGTGGCGAATTGAACCCGTTCAGACGCGTTGCACAAGTGCAATGCGCCAAGATGAGTTGGTTCTTGTAGGTCTCGGGAATGGTATTGCATATGTAGCCAGGTCTCTCGAGCAGGGAGATTCCAAGCATGAGCGAAAGAGCGCTGAGCAAATCCTTATCGCAGGCAAACGAGATTCCATTGTCCAGAAAGATTGTAGAGGCCAAGCATGGGAGCGCCTCCATAGCTTGCCTCCAATCGTTCAACATTTCGAGACAATATGGTGCTATAGCATTCGCCGAATTCTTCTGCATGACTTTCTTGCATGCCACGAAGAATCTGGCCGCATCGAGTACATCTTTCCTGGAAGGCTCTACAACTTTTGCCGCGTTTTTCCAAATGGAATGCGCCACATCCTTGGCTTCTCGCGAATTTGACAAGGCCAAGTAACTCTGAGAAAGCTCGGTTAGCGGCTGGTGGAGAACCTTCGCGCCAAGTGATTCGACGGTCTCCTCTTTTTCCTCCTTACCCTCGAGCAACAAAAATCGCGACTCTTCATAGAGCCGCTTGGACTGGACCATTCGAAAGGCATGTTCCATTGGCGCCGCTTCCGAAGAAGATATCGCATGGGCCCCCGGCCGCATCGAGAATCCCTGCATGAGTGCCGTCACAGCCGTGCCAATCGGCGCAAAGGCAATAGTGGGTATTCCGGTATCTGCGATGATTCCTGCTGAGCTCCAAGCCCAAATGTCCTGAAGATGCAACAGTATGGCATGGGGTTTCTCGCTCGCCATCCGCTTCGCAAACGCGGTAACGCTGTCTTCATCAGTCAACAAGTCAGGCGACATCTCCAATCCCACGCCCACCTTGCGCGCTATGTCCATGAACGCTTTCTCGTATGCTTTCTGTTTGCCAGCGAAATCGTACCCAAGTCCAGGCCATCCCGACCGAGCTTTTGGAAGTACTACAGCTCCCACTATTCGGACTTTAGGTCGGATTCGAAAACTCGAAAGGTCAACGTAGTCTTCACGGTCATTTGATGAACAAGCGGCCAACGATCCGGCCAGAACCGCCGCCGACGCTGATTTCATGAAACGGCGGCGCGACATACGACAACCGCCACAAGCATGCTTGTCATGACATGTACACATTGATTCCCCCTGATTCCGAGGCCTATTTCAGACTTCGCCTCTCCTGATGGACCGCTGTGATGCTTGCATCTAGAGACATTACGCGATCACTACCTCGACTTGAGACTTGCCCCCGGCTCTCTTGCCCCCAAGATCAAACGTGTGGCATTCACTTTCTCACTGAGTAAGCCATGGCAGCCCCCCCCTTCAATATAGTCTGCCACTGACCGACTTTCTTGTCAAAGGGGCAAGACTGTCTTTTGGGGGCCATTCGGTGTACAAGTGTCCCAAATGGCGTTACTCTGACCTCGCATCTAGTATTGGCGTCACCGCTTTCACGACCTTTGCCTTCACAAAGGTCAACGCGTCAAAACGATTCGCAATCCACCAACCTGCGTCGCGCTGGCTCTCGAGTTCACGCAGCGCCTCGTTAGCGGACGTGATTATCGCCGTTCTCATAGTCTCTTCTTCGGCGGCGACTTTCTTGCTCCCAACAAGTTTTTTGACGTAGTCACGGTTATGCTCCACAACCTTCAGCCGGATGACGGCCGCCCACGGCTTGTCTTGTTCAGATCCCTCCAGCTCTGGAAGATTCAATTCCTGGCTTTGATCCGCGGCTAGGGTTGACTCCTGTGCTCGCCAGCAGGCCTGACAAGGGCGTCCTTGCAGCCACTCCTTGCGCTGCTGAAGTGCCTCCTCAGGTCCCGTGTAGGCGTGTTTCGATTCATGGCCGCAGGTGTGTTGTACGGTGAACGTGCTCACGATGCGCCCTGCTCCGGCGGACTGGATCCAAACGCTGTCACGGACCCGTCTTCGCCACCTACAATGACCATGCCGTTGATTAGAGAAGGCGACGTGATTGCGTCGCTCACTTCGTAGCTCCAGATTGACTCGCCGGTTTTTGCGCTCAAGAAATGAAGCGTTCCATTTACACTCACGGCTATCTTGTCTCCCGCCGACACGGGTGACAATGGATTACCGTCAGTTTTGAATTGCCACTTCTGCTTGCCCGTCTCTGGGTCCAATGCGTAGACAGTGCCATCCTCGGACCCAAAGACGACCACGCCAGAGCACAGCGTCGGCGTACTGAATATGTCCTTCTCGCTATCTTCGTTCTGCCAGACTACACTTCCCACCCGAGCGTTAACTCGATAGAAATGTCCGCTGCGGCAACCGGAAAACACTTCATCGCCCACAAGCGCAATCCCCGCCGCGACCTGACAGTCTCCACACAGAGCCACGCTTCGCATGAGGCGTCCGTCGTAAATGGAGTAGACATGTATGGCCGCTTCGCAGCTTCCAAAAACGACCATATCGTTTCCCACCACGGCCGACCCATCTGTCCGGTTGATGGGGTCCGTACGCCATACCCTACTCCCGGTTTCGAAGTCGATGCAGTGCAACGCACCTTCCGCGCGCTCGATAACAAAAAGTCGCACGGGGTCGGCCTCGTTCGCAGGCTCGTACGCGGTCACCGTCCCAAGCACTTCGCCACCTACGTCGTACTTCCATCGTTCCGCGCCGGTCTCGCTATCCAGCGCGTAGACAATGCCCGCCGTGGACCCGATTAGGACAGTTGAACGGATGCAGGCCACTGGTGCTTCGAAGCGTTCGGGCATTTCTGCCCCGTCGGCCGGGTTGCGCCGCATTACCTGCTTGGTCCAACGCACGTTGCCGCTGAAATCGAGACCGACGACTGAGCCGGTCCGGGTAGCGACATAGACTCCACGCGCGTCACCCACGGGAGGCTGCCTTATCGCACCCTCGCCAAGATATTGCCAGACGCGCATGGGTTTTTCCGGTAGCACAGCACTTGACGTTCCTCGCAGGTCATAGCTTCCATGATAAAGTGGCCACGTATCCGTAGCATTGGTCTCTTGAACAGGCGCCTGAACATTGGCGGGGGGTGCAGCGGTCTTTTCTTCGGGGAGCGCAATGGGCGGCGATGGGGTTTCTTCATCGGCGGGAAAGAGCCACTGCTGCGCTGCCAAGTAAGAGAGCGTGATGATGCCGATTGCGGCAAAGGGCGCATAGGTACTGAGTTTCTTAATCCGAATCATATTGGAACCAAGGGGGTCCCCACGTCACTTGCGATCTCGATGGCCACTGCGCAGTCAGCCTTCCACGGGGCCGACAATCCGGATTATGGTACGCGGGAGTCCTAACAGCAACAACCTCGCCGCGACCCTGAACCATCGGCTGCAGGCGAACCCGGACTGCAACACATCTCAGGCGGGCAACATGACATGGCCAGCGGCGCGCCATCCACAAAACTCAACAACGCCCGTTTGGTCGTGCGCCACTGACCGCCAATAGTCCGGCCGACAAGGTCGCTGGACTTCAGCAAGTCCGCTACGATTTCCGGGGAGACTTTCAAGAGCTTGGCCGCTTCTTCTATCGTTAGAATCTCATCTTCCATGGCGAGTTGCCCTTGTTTAGCGTAGCCCAATTCCATAACATAAACCCGGCGAATGACTATTCCCTCCGCCAGCGGCCTTGCCCACGTATTTGGGCCTTAAACGTCCTGGACCTGAAAGAATTCCACCAGTCGGAGGTGTTTCTATGAAGAAGCTGCAGGTGCTCGGTACGGGCTGCCCTTCCTGCAACAGGCTTGCGGAATTGGCGACCCTGGCGGCTACCGAGTTAGAACTCGAATTCGAATTGGAGAAGGTCTCTGAAATTGACCGCATTCTCGCATTTGACGTTCCCGGCACTCCGGCCCTTGTTGTGGACGGCGAAGTGCGAGTTGTTGGCCGTGTACCATCCTTTAACGAACTCAAGGAGCTGATTAAGTAATCTTGCGAGCTATCGCAAACCAGGATGTCGCATGCCAGTCGACACCAATAACGAGAGCCCCATGAACGCACGGAACTGGATACGGAATCTGCTTCTCCTCTTTGCGGTGGGAAGCGTGTTCGTTTTCCTGGGGCGCGAAGCTGTGGACCGGCAGACTACCCGCAAGATGAACAATCCGTCCGATATTTCCACAGACGATCTCCCCGTTTCGGCGAAGCTCATTGTCTATTACTTCGACGAAGGCAAGGACTGCTCCACCTGTCTCAACATCCCGGAGTTCACAAAGGACGCGCTCGACACGCACTTCAAAAACGAGTTGTCGTCCGGCGATATCGTATGGCGCGCGGTCGATGTCGAAGAATCTCGAAATGCGCACTTCATCACCGACTACAGCCTCTACACAAAATCGGTAGTTCTCGTGCGCGTCAATGACGGAAAGCAAGTCAGATGGAAGAATCTCGACAAGGTGTGGGACCTCGTCTACGACAAGCCCGCGTTTCTTGACTACATTCGTGAACAAGTGCGCGAAGACTTGGACACTCCGCCATGAGGGAATTCGCGTTCGCAATTGGCGCCGCGTTCTGGTTCGGCTTTCTCACCTCGATCAGCCCCTGCCTTCTCGCCACCAACGTTGCCGCCATCTCGTTTCTCGCGCGCAGAATGAACAGCCTGCGCCACGTTTTGTTCTCGTCCCTCTGCTATATCGTCGGGCAAGCGGCGGCCTTCGTGATTCTCGCGATGTGCCTCGTGAACAGTCTTCTTTCGGCTCCGCTCGTGTCGCACTGGCTTCAGAAGTATATGTTTCGACTGTTGGGCCCTATTCTCATTCTCTGCGCTCTCTTTCTGCTGGAACTAATCAGCGTCCAATTCGGCTCAGGCAGGCTGAAAGCGTGGGCGCACCGGCATTCCAACGCGGGGGGATTCTGGATTGCGGCCTTGCTTGGCATTGTCTTTGCCATGTCCTTCTGCCCGACCACAGCCGCCCTCTTCTTCTTCAGTCTCTTGCCGCTCGCGATAGCGAATGAGTCCGCTTTGATTCTGCCCGCAGCCTATGCCGTCGGTGTTGCACTGCCGGTGATGCTATTCAGCATTCTCATCGCGACAATGGCCCACAAGGTGGCTGCCATCTTCGCTCAAGTCGGTCGCGCCGAGCGCTGGGCACGCTATGCCACCGGAAGCATCTTCTTGATTGTGGGAATCTACTTCACGCTCGCGTTTACGCTCGGCCTCGTCTGACAGGAAGCTGAAATAAACTGGCGGAGAACGTCCGCTGTCAGTAGATCAGCGAGCGGCACTGCATCTCAAAGCTCGATCCACGTCGTGGTGTGACAGCCTACGATGTCTTCCTTGTTGCGGAATGAAATAGCAGCCGTCGGACATGCGGCTACGCATTCTTCGGCAGATTTCACCAGCGCTTCGTCGAAGCTGTGATCGAACGGTACGCGAATCTCCAGGTCGAATCCGCGCCCGATGAACGCGAGACCGATATCCTCGCCGTGCTTTTCGGCAATCGCCACGCATAGACCGCAGCGGATGCACTTGCCCGGCTCGAACATCACATTCCCTTTGCCGATGATTCGGAAATCGCGCTCCTCGGTGGTGTTGTACTTGCGCTTCTCTGCGCCGTAGAAAGAGGACCATTTCCGTAGTCCGCACGACACGCGCTTCCGGCAATCGCAGTGCAGGCAACGTCCCGCTTCCTTCCGCAAATCGACACGCGGTCCGTCGATAGTGGCAACCGGCATGGATTCTTTGTTTTCGTTGTGCACCCGCAAATTCTCGAGCTCGAACTTCTCCATCTTTCCGATCTTGCTCTCGAACAACTCCGGTTCGGCGGGGCCCTCGATACTGTTCAGATACTTGTCCACCCAAACCGCCGCGGTCTTTCCATTGCCAACCGCGCGTACATTCAGCTTGTGCTCCTTCGCCTCGAATATCTTCCCGCCCGGCTTGCCAACGCCGTTACACGCGAGTATTACCGCGTCGAATTCCGCCTGAATGTCGGCCAACTCGCCATTCACTTCCTGCCCGTAGCGGAACTCCACACCCAGGCGCCGCACATTCTCAATCTCGGCGTCGAGCACTTCTTTCGGCAACTCTTCTTCCGTGAGCTTGCGCAACTTGCCGCCCGCCACAGCCTCCTTCTCGAAGAGCACCACGGCGTGGCCCCTTTTACGGAGCACCCACGCCGCCGCCATCCCCGCCATGCCACCACCGACGATTGCAATCCGCCGCCCTGTATCCGGCGGACACTCCAACAACTCGGGATTCTCTTTACGCGCCTTCTCCGCAACATTCCTGTGAAGGAAACGTATTTCCATGGTCTGGTCGTACGATTTGCGCCTGCACGGGTTTTCGCACGGGGCCGGGCACACGTGTCCGAGCGTGCCCGGAAACACGAGTCCGTTGGTGACCGTGTATGCCGCGGCATCGAAATCGCCTTCGTAGATTTGCCGCATCATCACCGGAATGTTCATCGAAGCGGGGCACGTGTGCGTGCAAGGAGCCTCACAGTCGCCGATGTGTTCACTGATGATGAGTTCCAGCACTTCCTTGCGCGAAGAGCAAACGTCTCCCGTGTCGGTCTCGACCGTCATGCCGTCCTGAACCAACGACGAACAGGAAGGCAGCAACTGCCCGGTCTTCGTGTTCCGCACCACGCACAACATGCACGAGTTCATCGCGCGCACGCCTTCCCAATAACACAGCGTGGGGATATCGATTTCCAGCGAGCGCGCCGCCTGAAGGATGGTGGTGCCGGGGGCTACCTCAATGCTGCGGTTATTGATGACTATTGTGGGCACAGAGCCTTCTCCCGTTGCTCTTTCGTGCGCGAACCCGCCTTGATCGCGTCCACCGGGCACGCAACCAGGCACGCGTCGCATCGCGTACACGTATCCAATTGAATGAAGTGCATTTTGAACGGCGCTGTATCGATGCAGTCGACCGGACACACCTGCGCACACTTCGTGCACCCAATGCAGTTGTCCTCGACCCAGTAGTCAATCAGGGCTTTGCACTTGCCCGCGGGGCAGTACCCCTTCACGTGCGCCTCGAACTCTTCCTTGAAATACTTCAATGCGGTAAGCACCGGATTTGGAGCCGTCTTGCCGAGACCGCACAGGCTCTGGTCCTTCACCACGCGACTCAACTGCTCCAACAAGTCCAAATCGCTGGCCTGTCCCTTTCCCATGGTCAGGCGCGTGAGCATCTCTTTCAGTCGCATCGTTCCAATGCGGCACGGCGAACACTTCCCGCACGACTCATGTTGCGTGAACGACAGGAAGTAACGGCACATTTCGACGATACAGTCCGAGTCGTCCAAGACGACCATGCCTCCGGACCCCATCATAGCTCCCGCTTGCGACAGGGCCTCGTAGTCTACGGGCGTATCGCCCATCGATGCGGGGATGCAACCGCCCGAAGGCCCGCCCACGAGGATTGCCTTAAACTTCCGTCCGTTGGCAATTCCACCGCCAATGCCGTTCACGATCTCATTGATGGTGATCCCCATTGGCACTTCGATTAGTCCGCCATGCCGGATCTTGCCCGCCAGCGAGAAGACTTTGGTCCCCTTGCTGCGTTCGGTGCCCAACGCGGCAAACTTCGACGCTCCATTGCGAACAATCCACGGGATCATCGAAAGCGTTTCGGTGTTGTTGATTAGCGTGGGACACCCGTGCAGCCCGCACTGCGCCGGATACGGCGGCCGTATCGTCGGCATTCCCCGCTTGCCTTCCAGCGACGCGATCAGCGCCGTCTCTTCTCCGCAGACGAACGCGCCGGCGCCTTCCTTCACATGCAGCCGGAGTGACTTCCCGCTTCCCAGGATGTTGTCTCCCAACAGCCCCGCTGCCTCGCATTCGAGAATGGAACTGCGCATGCGTTTCGTCGCCAGTGGATACTCGGCGCGAATGTACAGATACCCTTCATCTGCGCCCACGGCAAGCGACGCAATGATCATCCCTTCAAGCACTCGGTAGGAGTACGACTCCAAAATCATCCGGTCCATGAACGCGCCAGGATCGCCTTCGTCCCCGTTGCAGATGATGTACTTCTTGTCGCCCGGAGCGTCATGCACAAACTGAAGCTTTTTGCCCGTGGGGAAACCTGCTCCGCCGCGACCGCGCAAACCACTTGCCGTAATCTCATCGATGATCTGCTGCTGGGTCCACGGAGTTCCGGATGGAGGCTCGCCATGACCGTTCCCGCGATGGAACGTCATCAAAGCACGTCCGTTCGCTTTTCCGAACAGACACTTCTCCACCGCCATAAACCCGCCCCGGCGCAAGTACTCACCCAGATCGCCAGGATTTAGATCTCCTCGGTGTTCCGTCGCAATGTGATACTGTCCACCCAAGAAAGTGGAGACCACGTCTTCCCGAATTTCACCTTCGTGACGTTCGAGTATTTCACCGTCGTCCACGCCGCCGTACAGGTGCTCTGTCCATCGCAGTAATGATGATTGCACCCAACGGAAGGGATTGCGCGGCTTGAAGTGCCGCGCGACAATCGCGGACACATCTTCTTCTTTAACCTTCGTGTACAGTGTCGGCTTCTTGTTCGGCTCGATTACTTCGATAACAGGCACCGAATGGCACATATGCACACAGCTCACGTGCTTAATCGGTACGTCCGATTCGATTTCTGCCAGCGCGCGCTGAATGGCCAACTCGATGCGATCGGTTCCGCTCGCCACGCAGCAGGAGTCCAAACCGATCCGGATCTCCGCTCCGGTCTCTTTAACCTCGCGCTTCTTTTCGCCGTTCTGGCGCGACTCTTCCGCCTGCCTCTTCTCGAAATCGAGCAGGACACTGGGAATCGTCTCCGAACTCACATGGGCATACGTTACCCCGTCGATCTGCATCGCGGGCGCAAGCGAGCAGCATCCCAGGCACGCGACCTTGCGAATTGTGTATCTTCCGTCCGGGTCGGTGTCCTTCCCCTTCTCCATGCCCAGCTCAAGATTCATCGCTTCGTGCACGTCTTCCGCGCCCTTGACGTGACACGCGGTTCCGTCGCACAGGCTGACAACGTGCTTGCCGACCGGGTCTCGGCGGAATTGCGAGTAGAACGTCGCGACGCCTTCGATACTGGCCGGTGTAATCTCCGTCAGTTCGCATACGCGCATCAGCGCGGGCGTCGGCAAGTAGCGATACTTCGACTGAATCGCCTGAAGAATCGGAATCACAGCTTCCGGTCCGCGTCCGTTCTCCTCTACGATCCGGTCAATCTCGGCGAGTTCGATGTCCGCCGCTATCGTGGCTGTCTCATGCATTGGCCTTCTGCTCTATACAATACAAGTGTTTCTGTGTACGCACGTACATGCGCCCGTCCATAAACGCGGGAGTCGCAAATACCTGTTCGCCCATATCGCGCGTAGCGATCAATTCAAACGTGGAACTCGCCTTGACGATGTACATCTTCCCCCCGGTATCCGCTACGTAGATGCGGTCGCCCACCAACACCGGCGAGGAATAGAATCCGTCCGACATATCTTCTGACCAGAGTTTCTCTCCGGTCTTTGCGTTGAGACAGACCAGCGTCCCTCCGCTCGTGCCGAAGTAAAAGCGCTCTCCATCACCCACGGGGCTCGCAACTTCCGGCAAGTACTCGTCATACTCCCAGAGCACCTTCGGTTCTATCGCGTCGCCTGGCTTCTCCAGTTGGATCGCAGTAGCGACCGCGTATTCGTTCGCCGCGAAGACAATCCCGTTCTTGTAACACGGAGACGGCGCGACTTCTCCGCTCAGACATACCTGACTCCACAACTGTGTGCCCGTAATCGGGTCATACGCGTCCACCGTCTCCTCGGAATTCAGTATAAGTTGCGGGCCAAAATCCGTCTGTGCAAGAATCGGCGAGGCCCACGAAATCGTTGAGCGCTTCGCCATCCACAACTGCTTCCCGGTGGCCACATCAAGCGCCATCAGCTTCGGATCGACCTTCTGATCGAGCTGCACGTACAAGAACTTGTCGTACGCCAACAACGACGACGAATGTCCATAGTGGTTCTGCGGCACGCCGACGTTGATTCCCCATAAACGGTTCCCATCAAGGTCGTACGCGACCAAGTCCCCTTCGGCGAAGATTGCGAACACACGTCCGCCATGAGCGACCATGCTCGGCGCGGCGTAACCCGTGTCTTCGCTCACTTTCGGCGGCGCTTGCGATCCGCCCGGCAGATCCTCAACCGTCTTCGACCACAGAACCTTTCCCTCGTTGATATCGAAGCAGTAGATCTCCCGCTTGTCCTTGTCCGCACCCGATACAAACAACTTGTTTTCCCAGATCACCGGCGAATTTGCGCCAGGCAGCGGTATCTCCACTTTCCAACGCACCCCGCTCCCCGTCGCTATGTCCCAATCCACCGGCGCCGTCGTGAAATGCGCTGTCGCCAACGAGCCTGGTCCCCGGAAACTCGGCCAGTTCTTTTCCATCGAATCCCACGTAGGAAGCGCGATCTCCGCTTTCGCGACTTGTATAGGTTCTTTTCCATCGCCCGCTTTCGCGGCATCGCCTCCCTCTGGCGCAACGCTAGCGTTCGCGTTCTTCATCACGAGGCTTTCCGTCAGCAGCGCGGAAGCCATGCCTAACGCCAAGATCCCTACCCCGGCCCACGTTATCAATTGCCGTGACTGTGCAAACGCGAGAAATTCCTTGTCCGCAGTCGGCGTTTCGTCCAGCTTGGGCAGCTCGCGCTTCCAGCGAAACGCTCCCTTGAAGGAGATCATGAATATTGAAACACCGATGAATAGCAAAACGGCCCCGGTACGCAGATGATGCTGGCTCGTGAAGAACGCTTTGCGATTCAACAAGTCGAGATCGCGGATGCGCTGCGCCAACGCATCGTCTTTCTCGGGAAGCGACGCGTATTCCTGGCGCATCTGCGTTATCAACAGATTGTCGATCGGGTCAATGTTTCGAATCTGCACGTAGTTGAAAATGAGCAGTAGAAATACGATCAGAGAAAACAACCCCGATACTACGGCTACCGCACTTGACAACCGCCACAAAAAATCGTTGGTCTCGAATTCTTTCTTTTCCAGCATGGCTCAACTTCGTTTCGGTAAGGGTTCAACTGGACAGTACGGGTAACAGCGCCCGCAACTGAAACAGGTCTCTTTGTTGGGCGTATAGATGTCGCGCTTCGGCGCGGTGGAAAGACCGATCAACTTCAGACAGATAATCAGCGCGAGAAACCCGCCAAACCACGCGCCGCCGGTCTTAAAGTACTCGCGAATCTGTACCGCTTGTGCGTTCAATTCATCGACGGTCTGCTTGCCCGCGCGAAACGTTCGTGTTTCCAGCGTATCCGTCGTCAGCTTTCCAATGTTCTCGGCGGCAATACGCTCGCTCAGCGCCACCTTTGGATGCATCCGCGAAAGAGGCTCGTAGGAAAGGTATCCCAGCGTCGCGCCAACCGCAATGATCAGCGGCGAAACATACACCAGTCTGCGGATTCTCCGCTTCCCGGCTTCCGGATCGCCCACAAGATGCGATGGGATCGGCATGTTGATCGCATTGTAAGGACACGAATTCTCGCACAACCTGCATTTCACACACGGCGATGGCGGAATATCGAGGTGCCACTTGGAAAAGCGCGACATCCATCCCAGCATGATCCCGTAGGGACACAAGAACCGGCAATACGGCCGAGCCACAAAAATCCCCAACGTCAGAATCGCGCCACCCGCGAGGAGCATCCCAAAGCTATGCCCCATTCGGTAGATCCCGACAAACGGATCCCAACGGCAGATGAAGAACCCCGAACCGGTGGCAACGCCCAGCACAGCGAGACCCAAGTAGACGTACCGACCCAAGCCCAGCGTGCGGTCCAGCGCAGGTGAAATACGTATCGGTGCTATCGCCACCAACTCTTGAATTGCTCCCAGCGGACACACCGACGCGCAAAACACCCGGCCAAAGAATAACGAGAACAGCAGCGGCATCACGAAGAACGAAAGCACCGCAACCGATACACCCACGTCGGGCAAAAACACGGCAGCCATCACGTTTTGCGTGGACCCCACGGGGCAGATACACCCCGTGCGATAAAAACCGAAATAGGCCAGCGAGAAGATACTGATAATGAACAGGCCCCGCCGTGACCGCGCTTTGAACACCATCCACGTTGTCACCGACAACGCGATGAATAATATGATCGCGTCCCGGGTCCCGTTGCTGCTCACCGGAGCCGGCGAGTTCAGATCGGGGATCTTGTAGTCCGTCTGAAAGTCCGGCGGCGGAAAGCGCATCTCTGCCGCGACGCTCAGCATCGCGGGCAGAAGAAACAGTCCTACGACCAATAATGACCTAACTGTTTTCACTACGCGGACCCAGTGTAGTTTGCGGTGGATTGGGGTCGGACGACGGCTGCGACTTTGTCGTGCTTACGTCGCCCGTCAGATAGATGTACGGCTGTAACTTCGGCACGCGCTTGAACGAATCGGACGGACAGGCCTTTGCTATCGAACACTCATTGCAGTTGATGCAGATGTCCTGGCGGATTTGCAGGTAGAACGAGGCATTGCCAAAGACCAGACACGCCTTCACGCACTTCGCGCATCCAATGCACTTCTCTTCTTCAATTACGTATTCGTAGTACGGGTCTTCGATGTAGGTCCGCTTGATGGCCGCGGTCGGGCACAGCTCGTTCTCCGCCCCCGTGTCGCGGCCTCTCGACCCCGGCTGCAGATATCCAAAGCAAAGGTCGCAATATCCGCAAATGTTGAACTGATTCATGCACTTCACGGCAGAGGGATTCAGCACGCAGTGCGTGGAACAGCGGCCGCACTGCGTACACTTGTTCGGGTCTAACTGCCAGACCATTTCCTCGCCCTTGTCGCCAACGGCCGCGTAGGCTCCACCGACGAATGCAGCGGCTGCGGCGCCTCGCATGAAGTCGCGCCGATCGATTCCGTGTCCTTCACTCATTCGTCGTCTCCTTCTTTTCAGGCAGCGCGCACCCGTCATATGCCCAGCACGAAGCGCAATGGTTCTCGCTGATGCATTCGCTCACGGTCTTCTTGCCGTGAAGCGCGGCTATCGCCACGCCCAGAATACCCGCCAGCATTCCCCCTCTTCCGAGGGCCTGCAGAAAATCATGTCGGCTGATGTGTTGCGGGAACATGTGCAGTCTCCTTGAGTGCAAACACCCGAATCGCCTTCCGTTGGCCATCCAACACAAGCAGACGATTCTTCGTATCGACAACGAGGTCCCGGAGCGATTGTTCCTGTGGAAACAACTTGGAACCCGCAACCAGCCCTTCAAACGCGCCTGACGTGACCTCGAACGATTTCACGCGAACCAAACCCTTCTCGCAGGTGTACAACTCTCCCTTGCCGTCGAAGGCAATATGCGTCGGATTGCAGCAGCCCGGAAACCCCTCCAGTTTCAATGAAGGCCGGTACCACGACGTTACCAGGCTGCCGTCCTTTCGATACTGCTCCAGGCCGAGCTTGCCTGGATTCACCACCCACACGTCACCGTCTGGATTGATTGCCAGGTCAAGATACGGACTCGGCACTTCGAGCCCGGGAATGTCCCGTGCAGGATCCTTCTCTCCGATTCGCGCTTGAACGACACCTTCGCGATTGAACCGGTAAACCACTCGCTTGCCAGCGTCGGCGACGTACACGTCCTCGCCGTGAACCGCTATCGACGTGATATAACTCCGATCGGCAAAGTCTTTCGCCCACTCCGCCTTCGCAGCGCCACTCGCATCCAATACATGCACCTTGTTGCGGATGCCGGCGTATACAACGCCGTCCGGAGCCACCGCAATGCAATTCGGCGTTCCCGGAAGTGCGTAGCGGGCAATCTCGGCATCATTTCCATCAAACACAAGCACTGCGTCTTGCGCCCCGACGTACAACTTGTCCTGCGCAACCGCTAGCGCGCGCGGATTTTCCACATTAGGAACGATCGGTGTCTTCTCGTCGTAGTTGGTCTCGATTTTGTCGAGGTCTTCGAACTCCTGGATGTCGTACACCGTGTTCGCGCCGGGCTCCGGAAAATCACTCGTTCCGAGCAGCACAAAGTACGCCACCCCAATCGCCGGTATGGCGACCGCCGCTATCCACGTGTGTTTCAGTTGTCGAACCGGTTCTTTCATCTCGCGCTCAGTCTTCTCTTACGAGGCTGCACCCAACTCGACGCAGGCCAATGTGTTCATATCACGCAACAACAACCGGGATCCCGCCAATGCAAGCGGGCCCCATGCGTCGTGTCCCTTCAGCACTGGAGCCTGCGCCAGTTGCACATACTCCTGCTTCGTTGCGTCGGCCATTGTCAGTTCGCCGTCGTCTCCCAAAATGAAGAACTTATTGTCGGCAACCATAAACGGGCCTAACCCGAAGCGATTGTCCTGCCCGCTCGACCAGACCAGCGTGCCGTCCGGCTTGTAGCATACAAACTGCCCCTTCAACGCACCCGCGTCTTTCGGCATGATGCCGTACAGAAGTCCGTTGAGAAAGATGGGGGTCTGCTGCTCGCACGAGAGCACTTGGTCTGGCGGCTTGTCGTAGACCACGTTCACGCTCATCGTGTCGCCGGTCTTCGCCAATTTCAGCAACCGGCTTCCGCGTCCGTATCCTGCCGTCGCGAAGATCTCGTCTTCTCCCACCTTCACGGGGGACGGGGCAACGACCTTCGCGTCCCACGGAATCTCCCAAAGCAGCTTGCCTGCCTTGTCTGGCGCACCCGATACTCCAGCCATGCCGCCTAACGCGCCGTACACGTACATCTTCTCACCCAGCAACGTCATCGGCACGATTGACGAATGCGACATGTTCCATCCGTGCGGATTCGGCGTCTTCCACACCACCTCGCCCGTGGCACAATCCACGGCCATCATCAATACGTCCTTCCCGCACGGAGCCAGGATCACCTTGTTGTCTTCGATAATCGGACACTGCCCCGTATACCACAACGGCTCGGTGGTCCCGTAATCCTGCTGAAGATCGATCCCCCACCGAAAATCGCCCGTCGCCGTGTCCAAACAGACAACCTGACATTTCGGCCCCATAACAACGAGATAGTCTTTGGTCACGGCTGGAATTGTTCGCGACATGCCGTGATTGCGCTTAATATTGATTCCGTACGAACGCCGCCAAATCTCCCGTCCGTCGTCCAACGAAAAGCACCGAATCGCGTCCATCCGCTTTTCGACGTCATAGTCCATCAAGAACACGCGCCCATCCAGCACGACCGGGGCCGCATAGCCGTCGCCCACCGGAGTGCTCCAAACCACCTTGGGTCCTTCGGCGCCCCATGTCTCCGCCAGTTTAGGAGCGTCTTGAACGATATTGCTTGAATCCGGACCGCGAAAGTTGGTCCACGCCCCGCCCAGTTGCGAAGGCTGGCCGTCGAACGTCTCAAACACCCCCGCCAGATTGATCTTCGCAGCCTTGACGGTACCTGGCGCCGGCGCCCCATCTTTGCCCGGGATCTGCGCCTCCAATGCGCGAGTCGGGTTGCTCGAAAGCCAGACAACAATGGTCACCAGGGAGACAATCGAACAGAATGCGGTCGTTGCGCCGATTACGGCGCGGCTGGTGCGTGGATTGCTGCCCACTGTAGCGAGGTTTATCCTCAAGGACATCATGTAGCGGCTAGCTCCATGCCCGACAAATTCTGGGCAACGATAACCGGGCAGGCACAACCGAAGGATGTCGGCCGCGTAATGCGTGGGCGGCCCAAAGGAGACCTGACATCGGCACAAATCGGAAACAAAAGCTGCACGTCTCATATTCCCAAACGTACGCCCGTCGGGAATGGTTCACTTGCCGCGAACCGCAGCCTGTAGAATTGCTTAACCTGTCCGAAAACCGCAACTTACGCAACATACTTTCCAGATACGAACGAGCGGTCGCTACTCCGATCGCGATCAGCGCGCCAATTGACCGCTCAGCACCTCCTTAAGCCTATCCTCAAACGCCCCGCGTGTGCAATTCGACCCCGCTCACCTGCCCCCCTCCGCAAGCAAGGCCGTTTTGATGTCCGCACCTTCATTCACGGCCTTGTGAAGTCCCCGATTCAGTTCCGACAACTCGGCATCCGATGCCGACGCTAGCCGTTCCAAAATCAAACACAGCATCGGCTCAGGTGGACCACCCGCGTTAAACTCACGATACGTCACGTACGTCAGTTTCCAACCGTTGTTGGTCCCTGCCACCCCTTTGTCGTGCGGCCGCTTCGCATCGCTTATGAATTCCATGGTTTTGGAGGCGGTCTCAAGCGCCTGAGTTGATGCCGCAACCAATGCCTGCGCCGCAAAACCAACCGTGTTGACCGCTTTCTGAAGGGACTGCTCCGAAGGGTCGACGCTCCCCGACAGCGGCGTCAGCCAAATGACCGCTGTATCCACCGGATGCTCCGCCCCCAAACCAACAAGGTCGACGTGACACTCGAAGTCTTCCAGCGGCTGAACAAAGGACACGAACTGCCTTCCGAGGATCTCCGCCGTACCCGCAGGACGGTAACCCGCAGCCTCCACCGTCTTCACCGACTCACCCAATGTCGCAGCCGGGTCGGGTCGGTGATGGTTCCGATAATCTCGCCACCCCAGGAAGGTCAAACCGCCGGCTATCAACAGAATAACGGTCGCGATTTCGAACCACTTCTGCCTCGTTATGCGCTGCTGGTGCTCCGGTGTCGGCAACGGGATCGAGCCGGATTCGGGAACCCTGAATTGTTCTGCCATGTCGCCTCTCGACCAATATCGTCCTGCGCTCACATCGCGGCCGAGTCGCAAGACAGCCTGCTTACACCGAAGCCCAGTATCAACCCGACTTCAGAATCAATCAACACTCCCGCGCTCCAAAAGACTCCCGGTGCTCCAACTCGCTGTCTCGCGCTTCCCGCCAACAAGACAAACCCTTGCCGTTCCCGCTATCCTATTGCCTGGTCGCGCCGGACGTTTAGCCGGCGCTGTGAAGGAGCCGATGGAAGTGCGCAAACTCTTGCCCATCATCTGCCGAGTATCGTTCGCGATCTCGCTGATCTCGACCATCTACCTGCTGTTCATCTTCGGACACACCGAGGTCGCCCCACTCAGCCATGTCATAGCGGCAGCCACAGTCGCGGCTGTCAGCGCACTCGTAGGCGGCATTCTACAATGGGCAGGTATTCCGTCCGCCCCTCAGACCGCACCCCGCAAGAAGGCCCACAAATAGCGCACCCTCGCATTCAATTCGGGCACCCACAGGAAAACGGCCCCCGATGGTCGAGGGCCGTCTGATTCACTCTGCTAACCGATCGCTGCGCGATTCTTACAACAAGGGCGCGCACGCGCACGAACTGGTCGGCTTCGTCTTCACATCCTTCCACGCAATCTCGAGTCTCTTGGCATACGTTGCTGCCTCATCATCCTTGCCCTGTGCGGCCAGCGCCTGCTTCAACCCCAGCAACGACCATCCATTTCCAGGATGCTCCACCTGGTCTTCCCGATAGAGTTTCTCGGCGCGCGCATAATCGCCGGATTCCATCAACAGCGCGCCCATCGCATGCCGCACGGGAATCATCCAACCGGGCGGCTCGTCGTACAGCAGCTTGTCCTCAGCCGCAATACCGCGCTCCAGGGCTGCCCACGCGTCATCCAGGCGTCCCTCGCGATACGCAAGTTCGCCTTCTAGCATCGCGCGGCCAATTGGCAACACGTCGTGTACGCGGTTTGCGAAGATCCACCACTCGCCTGGCACATTCTTGAGTTGCGCGTCAAACCGCTTAATCTCTTTCCGCGCCTCCTTTGTGCGGCCCAACGCCGAGAAGGCAACTCCCCGCGTGTAATGGTGCATCGCAAGCATGACGGGGCGTTTGGCAGGCGGTTTCGGCTCCTTCAAGATGTCTTCCCATTTCCCAAACCGGATCATGACGTGTAGCGTCGTCGGAATTATACCTTCGATGACCGGCGCGAACTGATCGAGCGCCGCATCGGGTACCGCCTTCTCAAGCCGGCGTGCCGCGGCCAATGCCTCCTCATATTGCCCTTCCATCATCGCCGCAAACGCAAGGAAATGCAGGTTGTGCGCGTGATATATGTAGTAGAAGCCAACGTCCGTACCGACTGCGAAAAACGCGTCGTCCGCTTTCACCGCAAATTCATTCGCCGTCACCGCATTGTCGTACTGACCCACGCGCGCAAACAGGTGCGACGGCATATGCACCAGGTGTCCCGCCGCTGGCACGCGATCGCGCAGCGCCTCCGCCGCCGCCAACGCACGCGCCGGATACGGCCCCGCCTCCATCGCATGGATGTACAGATGGCAAGCTTGCGGATGATCGGCATTCAGGCGCAACGCATCCTCCAGGACGCGCACAATCACTTCGCAATTCGCCTTGGGTTGCAGCTCCGGCGTCCAGTAATCCCACGGCTGCAGGTTCATCAACGACTCGACGTAAAGCACAGCAACGTCCGGACTGCTTCCGTGCTCTGCGTACACCTGTTTCATGGCTTCCGCATACGCCTCGTCATACGGGCGCTGTTTCTCGGGTTTGGGCCACGCGGTCCGCGTCGCCACGGCCCGCACCAACGCCTGCTCGATCGGCGCTTCGTTATCCAGCAACGAAAGCGCGCGTTGTGAAGCCTCGTAGCCTTCCTTCCATTGGTCTTCCGTCACCTCAGGCCGGTTGATGTGCATGCCGTTGGCATAGGCGATTCCCCACCACGGCATTGCAGCATCACAATCGAGCGCCGCCGCCTCCCGGAAACTGCGAATGGCCTCGCCGTGATTGAACCCGTACAGCAACATCAACCCTTGGTTGAACCACTGTTGCGCCTCTTTCGACGATGTCGTGATGGGAAACCGATAGACCGTCAGACCATCCACCAACTTCGAACCCGACTCACCTGGTTTCGGCCAAGACTCTTCGGCACGTGCAGACACAATCACCGAGCACAACGTGATTGCCAACGCACGCAGGCCAATTCGGCGAAATCGTGTAACTGAAGATACGTTTACTACACTGGAAGTCGACACTGCAGATCGTATGTGCATCGTGTACACCTCTCCCGTGGTAGATACAGACCAGCCCTCATCCCTTGCAGCTTCACATTGTGGGCAACAGCCTCGCTCCGGCGATTATTTCCCCACACGTTGCACGGTTAGTGTGTAAATCGCGATTATGCGCACAATACAACCGCGATTATTGATTCACAGGGAGTTACGCTTCCTCAATTGTCCACTCCCGCATGCCGACTAGTTCCTGATGTCTTAGGTCTTAGGTCTTAAGTCTTAAGTCTTAGGTCTTAGGTCTTAGATCTGAGGTCTGGGATCTGGGGTCTGAGATCCGAGATCCGAGATCTGAGATCTGAGATCTGAGATCTGTGGTCCGGAGTCTTCGAACTTAGTACTTCGGACTCTTTCTCTTCTCTCCGGTCTCAAATCTCAAATTTGATTTCAAATTTCAGATCACCTCTCTCGATTCTCGAGTCTCGAATCCAAAATCCAAAATCTAAAATCTGAAATCCAAAATACCTCACATCTCCCACCCCGCCCGATACTCCCGCGTCAGTAACCCGTTTGCATCTTCGTTGTTGGTAATCCTCGCGCTCGCCGAATCCCACAAAAGCCGCCGCCCGCCTAGACGCAACGACACAGCCGCAAGATTCATCGCATCACAAATCGGAACCGCCAACCGGAAATCGCCAAACGTCGGCGGCCCACCCTTGAATGCCTTGACCAAAGCGGCGACTCGGTCTTTTCGCTTCTGATCATTGTCATCGCTCTCAGTAGACTGAGGCGCTTTATTCGCCGCTTCATACGCGCGCATTTTCGACTCAGGAAGCAGCCGCGCCATCTCGCAGCGAAAATCTCCGAGTATCATCCCCGTATCGCCGACGAGCAACATCCCCTCGGACTGCAACTCTCCGCCGTCGGCCATCAATTCATCTGGCACGCGTGGACGAATCCCCCCGTCATACCAGAAGATATCGATGGGACCGCGTTCCCCCTTCGCCGCGAACCGCATGCGAACGGTGCACGCAGTGGGAAATGAATAGTCGTTATCGATCCGGCGACAGACCTGATCCGCGACCGCGCACACATGCGTCGGCGTTGACTCCACGCTATACGGGGAATCCAAATCGAAGTGCTGAAAGAACGGCCACAAACTATAGTGTCCCATATCGGCGATAGCCCCGCCGCCAAACTCATACCAGCCGCGGAAATTCGTGTGCGTGTAGTTCGGATGATACGGACGATCCAACGACGGCCCCAGCCACAGCGTCCAATCAAACCCCTCCGGCACCGGCGGCGTGTCCGCAGGTATCGTCGCAAACTGCGGCCACATCGGACGGCTCGACCAATTGTGAATCTCGCGCAACGTACCGATAGCGCCGTTCTTGACCATGTCGAACACCGGCTGCTGACGCGCCCCGTTGCTCGCGGGCAGGAAATGAGTCGCGATATCCATCGCGCCCGCGGTTTCGATGACCTTCCTCGCTTCCAGCAACCGATTGCCGATGGGCTTGTGCATCACCACATGCTTCCCCTTCTTCAGCGCCGCCAAAGCGACCGTGGCATGCAGATGATCCGGCGTCATCACCTTCACCGCGTCGAGGTCCTTTTCCTTCTCCAGCAACTCGCGAAAATCGACGTACGTGGCACATCCCTTGTACCGCTTCTTGCCGCGCTGCTGCGCGTAATACGTCTCGACGACCTCCTTGCCCACGTCACGTCCGCCAGGAGGAAAGTCCTGCCCCTCGCGCCACGCCGGGTTCTTCAGAAGCATACGAATGTTGTTGCGGACCTCGCCCTTGTCCCACTCCAGATAATGCGCGCCATCCTTCTCCACGTCGCATACGGCCACAACCTGAATTTCCGGACTGGCGAGGATCATGCCGATTTCGCGAATCGCCTGTGTGCCAAACCCGATGCACGCCAGCGTGAGCTTCTCGCTCGGCGCTACATACCCGCGCCCTCCCAACACATGCCGCGGAACAATCGACACCGCCGCAACCGCCGCCCCACCATCCTTCAGAAACTGCCGCCGCGAAACGGTAGCCTGCGGTGCCTTAGCCGACGTACTCTTAGCATCCGAATTCGACGCATGGGTAGACATATCGCGCCTCCAAAGTGAATTGCATGCCATTGCGCACAAACAGGAAGGTTTCCAAAAGAAAACTCCTTCGACTTCGCTCCGGCCACACATGGACCTTAAGCGTCAGAAGCATTCTATTCCGATGGCAGGGGACTTGTAACCCCACAATCCTGCACAACGTCCATCTCGTCCATCTCGTCCACATCACCTCCGCGCCGAAGGCGCAAAACATAACAGCCTAGGGCAAAATCCTCCGAAGGAGGACGACGCCCTAAGCATATGGCACACGACCAAACTCTACTATCGCGTTGACTCGTTCACTTTTCCTTCGCGATTGCGGCATCCCGCGCGGCGATCAGTTTGTTAATCTCCTCATCGGCCGGGCGTATCTCGAAAGGACCCACCTTCACCCCGGGGTGCTTCGACATCAACGCGATTGCGTGGTTCAGGTCGCGGGCCTCCAACAGAAGGATGCCGCCAAGCGTTTCCTTGGTCTCCGCATACGGACCATCGGACACCTCGACCTTTCCGTTCTTCATCCGCAACGTGACGGCATTGCGGACCGTATCGAGGGCCTCGCCCCCGATGAAATGTCCGCCGCGTCGCAGTTCGTCGTCATACGCAAAGCACTCTTCCATCATGCGTTGCGCCTCGTCAGGCGGGACCTTGGCAAACTCCTTCTCATCGATGAACCCTAGACAGACATATTTCATGGCACATTTCCTCCTATGGTAAGTGACCCGGACTTTCTCGGCGTTGCAGCTTCGCCTTCACCCCATAGTCGAACGGGCCGCGCGGGAATCGACATCATCGGCAACTTTTTCTACGAACCGTCCAAAACCGTTAACTCACCTACGCGTGCCGCCAGAAAGCGTCTCTCGGGCTTCTGTTTGGATAGCTCGAGCGCCCTCCGGTATGCCGACAGTGCTTCGGCCGTTCTACCGGCCCGCCGGAGGAATTCGCCGCGCGCCGAGTGGGCGAAGGGATACTCGCCGAGTTCCCCTCTGCCGAGAATGCGATCAATGATCTCCAGCCCCGCCTCGGGACCGTCTCGCATCCCCACTGCAACGCCCCGATTGAGTTCAACAATCGGAGACGAATCGATTCGGAGCAGAACGGTGTACAACATCACAATCTGGTTCCAGTCCGTTTGCGCCAAGGAAGCGGCTTCGGCGTGAATGGCCGAAATGGCGGCTTGCAGCGTGTACGCGCCGAACCGCCGCGACCGAAGCGCGTGTTCGACCAGCGCCGTGCCCTCGGATATTAGTTTGCGGTTCCAACGGGACCGGTCCTGGTCTTCAAGCAGGACGATTTCGCCATCCTCGGAAACGCGCGCCCCCCTTCGCGACTCGTGCAGCAGCATCAATGCCAGTAGCCCCTGGACTTCAGGATCGGGAAACAGTTCGAGCAGCAGACGGCCCAGACGGATCGCCTCCGCCGTTAGGTCGACCCGTATCAGTGACTCGCCCTGCGACGCCGCGTACCCTTCATTGAACACGAGATAGATGGTTGCCAACACGGCATCGAGCCGTACGGGGAGATCTTGAAGAGACGGAACGACAAATGGAATCCCGGCATCCCGAATCTTCGCTTTGCCGCGCACGATCCGCTGCGCCATCGCCGCCTTCGACGTCAGGAAGGCGCGGGCGATTTCCTCCGTCGTCAGGCCACAGACTTCGCGAAGCGTCAACGGTACCTGCAACTTCGGGTCAATCGCAGGATGACAACATGTAAAGATCAGGCGCAATCGATCGTCTTCAATTTCTGCCTCCGCTCGGTTGGCGTTTTCGTCGGCCACTTCATACAACCGCGAGATGATTTCAGGTTGAAGCTCGTCAAAGCGCCCCCGCCGGCGCAGCAAATCGATCGCTTTGAATCGCCCTGTCGAAACCAGCCACGTCCGCGGATTTGCCGGGACCCCGTTGTGCTGCCAATGCTCCACAGCGGCCGCGAACGCCTCATGCATGGCGTCATCCGCAAGATCGAAGTCATTGAGCAACCGGACCAACGTGGCGAACACGCGGCGAGAATCGGACCGATACAGAGCGTCAATTTGATCATGGATGGGGATTGAGATATCCGGCATCATATCCACCGTCTTACAACGAAAGACAAACGCTGCCGGTCCCTATGAAAAGCAAAACCGCGTCGACATTTGCCTTCGCAACTAGTAACGGGATTATACGTAGAGAGACTGGTCGGGGCGACTGAGTTTGAACCGGAGGCCCCCTGCTCCCAAAGTGCCTCGGGCGTTCTGCCACGAGTTGCCGAAAAAGTCAGCTTATCCCAAATCCAGTGTGCGAATTGCGGAATTGCAGTACGGCTGATTGACAGCCAACAACCCCGAGCTTCACGGGGTGCAATTGTGGGCCAATAATCGATAGCTGTAAGCACCGCGTTGACACGCCTGGGAAGTGCATCGATAATGGCCAAGGATACCTTTGCGATAACAAAGGTCAAGTTCATGTGGAGAATTGCGGTTAAGAAGGCTTGATCTCCAATGTCACGTGAAGTTCGTGGAGAGATCCGCACAAGCGTCGCAGGGCGCCGCTGGTCGCGTTGGATTCGTGGTCGGCAAGATTTGCTTATCCTTGTCTTGTTTCTGATGCCCGTGCTGGGAACGTGGGCCTTCATCGAGTTGGCCGATGAGGTTGTGGAAGGAGAGACCCAGCGAATTGACGAGCACGTCCTGCGTCTCTTGCGGAACCCGGAGGAGCCTGCCGATCCACTGGGTCCGCCGTGGTTCGAGGAGATCGGGCGGGATTTGAGCGCGTTGGGCGGCGTCGCCGTGCTGACCCTCGTAACAGTTTTTGTGGCGGGATTCCTTGCGATGCGACGCCGGTGGGGCGCGCTTTTCTTCCTCCTTGGGTCCACGCTGAGCGGGTTGGCTCTGAGCACCGTGCTGAAGTACTTCTTTGACCGGCCGCGCCCCGACGTCGTTCCTCACCTCTCTCACGCGGCGTTGGCAAGTTTCCCCAGCGGTCACTCGATGCTCTCGGCAATTGTCTACCTCGCGCTCGGGACACTTCTGGCGCGTCTCGTTCTGGAGCTGCGGCTCAAGCTCTACATCTTGGGAATGGCGCTCACGCTGACTTTTCTCGTGGGCGCCAGCCGCGTCTATGCCGGCGTGCATTATCCCAGCGATGTGCTGGCCGGGTGGACGGCCGGTCTGGTCTGGGCCATGCTCTGCTGGCTCGCCGCCCGCTATCTGCAGGAACGTGGGTCCGTCGAGAAGCCGGACTAAGAACCTATCTCAATCCCCCTTCCAGAGGATAGGCGCCGCACCTAAACTCGCATCGACTGTGCTGCGGTGGCGGCTACAAGGTTTGGATAATTACGCTACCTCAGGGTGAGGTTTAAGGTGATGGCGCGTCTGTCCTATGGATATCTTTCTAAGCATGCGTCTGTGCCATCATTTCACCCATCACTAAATCCGTGATTCGGTATGCGGCGTCCGGCCGCGCAATCCGGCGGGCGGCTTCCCGCATGCACGCGAGCCGTTCCGGATTCTTGAGCAACTGCTCCACCTTGAACACCATATGTGCGGCTGTATGCGCCCAAACGCCGACGCCTTGTTCAAGCAGATATGTCGCGTTGCGCTCTTCCTGTCCGGGGATCGGTTTGAATACCACCATTGGCAGGCCTAACGCGAGACACTCGCTCGTCGTGAGACCGCCGCTCTTGGCAACCGCGAAATCGCTCGCCGCCATGAGCTCGTGCATATTCGTCACGAAACCAAAGGGCAGTATCTTCCCCGGATACCGCGATGCCACCCGCTCCAACTGGGCGTGAAGCCGTTGGTTCTTGCCTGCCACCGCCAGCAACTGGATGTCCGGAATGCGTTCCGCCAACAGCCCCACGACTTCGTCGGCCCGCATCATGCCGAAACCACCCGCCGAGATCAGTACCGTTGAGGACGCCGGCCTCAGCCCCAGCCGTTGCCTCATCGCGGAAGGCTCCGGAAGCCTCCGAGTGAAAACGGGAAGGATTGGAATGCCGGTCACGTGAACTTTAGCCCCTGGAGTGCCCCTCAACCGCATCGCATCCGCCATTTCCTCCGTGGCCACGAAGTAGTGGTCGACGCCTTCCTGCACCCACATGGCATGAATGTCGTAATCTGTCAGCGCCACCCCCACACGGACCGCCAACTTCCTCTTTCGCCGTGCCGCGCCAAACACCTCGGCGGGCAAGAAATGAGTGCACACAATTGCATCGGGCGCAAAGTCCTGCACCGCTTTTCGAAGTCTTCCCGCATTTAGCCGGTCGAATAGGGTCACGAGACGGGTCGTCGAACTGTGCGGCGGACGTTCCTCCAGCCGCCCATAGATCATGCCCCACACGGAAGGAAGCGATTTGATGAGCTTCTCATAGCCATCGGAAAACCCCTTACGATACGCCGCGTTCGTGTACTCCAGCGCATCAAGGTGGGCAATCTCCACCTGCGGATACCGCTCCCGAAAGGCCTCCTCCAGGGCCTGAGCTGCTCGGAGATGCCCCGCCCCAGCTGTCACCGATAGAATCAAGACCTTCTTTGGAGTACCCATTGGAAACCTCCCTTACTGCGAGGATGACACCGTCTATGATCGGAAGCCGCACCCTACGGTTCTGCGGCTTCGATTACCCAATTCTAATAACATGATAGCGCAACACGGGCGCACATTGGACATTCACTGTTTGCGCCACACCAACGCAACCATGCTTGCGCAGCAGGGCAGCGCCCAAAACAGACACATACGCAGATCGAGCAATGAATACGCGGCGGGGCAAGGATTACAGGGATTTGATAAATGGTCGGGGCGACTGGATTTGAACCAGCGGCCCCCTGCTCCCAAAACGTCCCGGACGTTTTGCCACAAATGGCAGGAAAGCGTAAGCGACTATCAACTCAACAACTTACGTCAACGGGAATTTGCCACGAATTGCCGAAAGAGTCGAGTTTTCCCACAAAATGTTACACCGCTCTGTGTCTGACTAATTGATTTCAGGAGGCGAAGAGAAGCTTCGGTGTCGAGTTGAATGCGCTGGTGCTCATTGCCTTGGTTATGATGCCCGAAGGGTTGCCACTTGTATACGAAGTCTTCTCGCAACTTCATCCGCATTTATAGCATCCAAAGTGAGGCTTAAGTTCCTTTCAACAGATGTCCATTTCCGGCGGCGCAGTCAGTGTCGCTATCTACGACTATAGGGTTGAGGTCTGAAGCACGGGCATTTTGCCATTGGACCTCAGCTTGATTGCCTCTTGCGTCGGCATTCATCGCGCCCTTGGAATCCGCTTATTGCCCAAGTCTTCTACAGGAAAGTCATCATCGAGGCATGGAGACGTGGAAAGATTAAGATGCAAGAACTGACGAAAGCCGCAGGACAGCCGGCGCCGGAATTCGATTGCTGTAAAGGAGAAGTATTGGTTCATTTTTGCCCCGCTCCGGGGACCGTTCATAAGGCAAAAGGTAGCCCAAAAGCAAAGCTAGAGTCTCAGCTAGAGTCCCTGGACGTGGTCGAGGCATTCGCGCCGGATACTGCCATTGAGATGCTCAAGGTAACCATTTTGCCACGGACATCTTCGGGCCGTGATGGCCTCCTCGATTCCCATGGCCTCAACGACGACACTAAACACACTACTGAAAGGCAGTCCCTTGCCCCAGATTAGAAACCGCGGAGCGGACTCACAGGTGAGCGCTTCCCGAACCTGCTGGGCCGTCCAAGCAGCCGTTGGATGGTCGGTGACGTTGAAATGGATGACCCTCCTGGATATGTGGCTCATAACAATGAATGTGAATAGCACCCGGAATCGCGTGGTGGGCACAACCAGAAAATCCGCCGCAACCGTCTCGCACATGTGGTTCTTTATGAACGTCTTCCAGGTTTGTGACGGCTATTGGGGACAATCTCGACGAATTATCTATGACACACTTCGTTCGGAAATCTCCAGGCCGAGTTTGCGTAATTCTCCGTGAATTCTCGGCGCGCCCCATACCGGATTGGCATTACACAATTTGACGACGAGCGCCATCGTGGCTGGGTGTATGGAGCGCCTTCCCGGCATACAGCCCCGGCACATGCGTCGCCAGAACAACTCGAACTTCTTCCGATGCCAGCGAACTACACTGAGGGGCTGGACGATTAGGAGTGATCTTTCCAGGACGACCAAAGCATAGAGAGCACAACCCAGAACAGCCGCCCCCATCGCCTGAGTCGGATTCGTTTCTGACGTCGTTTCAGGACGGGGAGCTGCTGTCGGAGAACAAGGTTTGCGGTCGTCACGTATGCGACAAGGCTAAGTGACCGAAAAGTCTGAGAGACCCGGCAAACGAAAACGATGTTCACGTGAACCCCAGATCCTGGATCATGCGAAATGCGTGTAGCTCAGGGCAGTACGCGGCACGAAAATTTGCGATCGATAGGAGTGCTGTCTCCCGCCACGTGGCATTCGGACATATACCACCGTGAGGTCCCTCGCGGCTTCAAGGGCCGCCTTGACGACATCTTGTATCGCGAGTCACATCTTCGCGTCGTCCGAGCACCGCCTCGGCACCATATCAGTCGGGCTTTCCATATCCACGGGCGCGTACCACGCAGAACGCGAGCAGCGCACCCGAGAGTGCGCAGGTCAGCGAGGGGTCGCAATACGCCGGAGAGGCGCCGACGCCATTAGGGGAACGCGACGACCATCTGCGGTTGGCCCCTTGGTCCTGTGCATCGCCATGGGTTCAGATTCCCGCTGTCGGAACATTAACGCTCGCCAAATGGATTGAACCTTCACTCAGCATCCGTCTTGCGCCCCAGAGATTGAGGTGTGTTTACGTGTCTGCGATTGAAACGCATAGAGGGACGGTGACGTGTGTGAGCAAGGTCGTTGCGGTTCATGGAGTATACACCGAACGACGAGAAGCACTGCACAGTCTATTGTTTGTCAGGCCCACCAAGTACAATAATGCGTTCTAGCGGGTGAGAATGATGATGAATAGGAAAAAGAATAGACAGGTGGTGTCCGGGGAAACACGCCGGAAGCACGTGACAATCACGGACGTGGCACGTCACGTGGGGTATTCGCCGACGGCGATTTCGTTTGTACTCAATAAGCATCCGATGGCGGAGCGAATTGCCGATGCGACGAAGCAACGCATCCTGGCCGCGGTTGAGGAGCTCGGCTACGTACCAAATACGTACGCAAGGCTGCTGCGGCAGTCGGATGTCAGCAAGATCGTCATAATATGCACCGACATTTCGGACCCTTTCTGCGCCCAAGTCGTTCAAGGAATTATGTTGCGGCTCAATAAGACGAATGCCTTTTATCAATTGGCAGATATTCAGAACAGTGTAACCGCGCTTGAAAGTACGCTACTCACGTTAAGCAGCAATCAGGTTGACGGGGCGATTGCGATACTAAATACAATCTCCTGTGACTGGGGGCGGCTCGTGAGTCTTCTGAACGAGAACACGATGTTCGTCTCCATTGGACGGATCGTGCCGGGTACCGACTTCCCCTCGGTTACGATGGACAATGGCGAGGGAGTCCGGCTGGCATTGGACCACCTCTACTCATTGGGTCATCGGGAAATTGCGTGCATATTTGGTCCGCCCGAGATTGAAGATGCGGTAATCCGCCGCGCCCGTACGCTCGAAAACTTCGAGCGCCTTGGCTTGGCTTGCCCAAACAGACTGACCGACGACGTGACGGACGTTCCTGTGACGTCGGACACGGGCGTTAGGGCCATTCAACGTATTCTGGCGTGCGGTCTTCCCTTCACCGCCGTCCTGACCTTTGACGACTACTCAGCGTACGGAGTAATTCAAGAACTTGTGCGACAGGGCTATCGTGTCCCGGAAGATATCTCGGTGGTAGGGTTTGACGACATATTTCTCTCGCGAGCCTACAACCCCGCCCTCACCACCATTCGCCATCCGATGACCGAGATTGGGACGGCGGGTGCGGAACTGTTGCTGGAATCGCTTGCCCGACGCAAGAAGGGCGTGCTTGACTCAACTCCTGCCAGTCTCGTTCTCAAGCCGGAGCTGGTTGTGCGTGAGAGTACCGCGCGCCCGCACAAGTGACTTGCAGGCGTTCGTATTGGATCATCTCAGCGTACACACGGCAAACGCGGGACAAAATGAAATGCTGCGGCGGTGCCTTTCTCGAGATAAACACACTTGCCCAGGTGAGCCGTCCTCGGAAAGCTCAAGGATAACGGTCCTTCCGCAGCAGACCAAAGCCAACACAATAAGCCTTCACGCCCACACCCCAATGACCTATGCACTTCTCCCTCGCTTACCAGTCCCGTCTACTTGTTTGCAGGCCCCTCGAGCACCTTGATTCGCTCAATGGCGTTATCCAGAGCGGGGTCATTTGGCACGGCTCTGTTATAGACTTTGATGCTGTCGCAAATCGCACGCTGCATCAGTTCAAAAGACGCTCTGCTCTTGGGCGACGCCGTCTTCTCAAGCTCGGACAACGTCTTCTTGATCGCTTTCATTCTTGGTAGAGCTTCCGTTCGCGTCGACTCAAGGGTCTTGATCACAGCACTAATGTTATCGAGCGACACCTTGCGTTCGTCGCCCACGGGCAGCGCAGAGATGCGATCAAGCTCCGCCGCCAGCGTGTGCGACTCATTGTAGTCCATGGGGCTACGGAACTCATTATTGGCCAGCGTAATGTACTGGCGCAGGTAGAGCATATCCTCCGCGACGGACCGCGGCACTTCACCCGTAAAGAAGCGTCGGTGGACACGACCGGTCATATCGTCCCAGGTCTGCCCCGGCTCCCAGCATGCTTCGCGGAACACCAATGCGGTGATGACTTCGGGGATCGCATCGACGGGATAGGGAACATCGTTGATATACCAGTCATTACTCGCAAAACCGATTTCCCAAGCGTTGGAGTATCCCAGGTAACCTTGCTCGGCGGCGATGCGCGCATGATCGAGCACGTTTTGAAGGTTCGGCCAGTACGGCTTGTCCCAATGCAGGGCGTTTCGCGAAAAGAACGGCACCGGCTTCATTTCGTTACGCGGCCCGGGCAATTGAAAGGCCTCCCAGACGACCATCCACTGGATACGCGGATCCTTGATCTCGCGGATGCGCTCGAAGTACATCGGGTCGTTAGTATGCGGGAATGTAGTGCCAGGTTTATCCAGGTGCTCGATCAGCCAGACCAGCGACAAATTGGGGTTCTTTGCCCAAGCCCCTTTAGCCAACGTCACCAGATAGTCGATCTCCGCCTGTCCATAGACACGGGACTCATAGCTGTCTAGGCGTTTCTGGCATGCGTCGCACTTGCATATGCCGCCCTCGTCGCGCGGCTCAATCCAGAGACCATCGGCCTCGGGAAACGTGTCAAGCCATTCCAGGGCATACCCTGTCATAAAGGTGCGCGAACCCGGCGCGCTTGGGCACAGCCCGGATGTTCCTTTCGCTTGGAGATCCGGGTGGGTCGACGCAAAGCCGTCCACACCGTGCCAAAAGAACCCGCCGCCGCCGACAAGAAATCTCATGCCGCGTTGGTGCGCGAACGCGATGAGCTCGTTGATGTCGGCAACCGATAACTTGGACGTGGTAATGGTGAAGGTCTCGGGATACCCCTTCGATGGGTACATGCCGGCTACCCACCAATGAACTTGGTTAATGCCGTTGTCCGCCATGCGGTCGATGATATGTTTCCAATGGTCTAGGGTGTACAGCGGGAGTTGGCCGTACTGAGGCAGCAAATACGGGCCTCGCACTTCGAGAGCCGGACTGCGCACCAAGTTCACCTCCCGCACGACCGCGTCCCATTTAGGGGGCACAAGATCAAGCAGGAAATCCCTGGTGTAAATCGCGCCATGAAAGACACCCGCGTCGGTCTTCCCAGAAATCGCCAGGAACTGAGCTTTTCCACTTTGCAGCGTGGCAATTGCGAAACCTTCGCGCCCCAGGAGAGCCACGTCCCGCAGGCAACCCGATACTTGACTGTTTGAGTCTTTGAGAGGCGGGAGACCCTCGGGCGTGCCCAGCAAAATGAAGTTGCCCTCCAGTTCCGCCGACATCTCAGACCAAGGCCTCACGGCTAACCTCGCGCCGCAATAGGTGGCTACCCATTCTACGAGTTTGTCCGCAGCCAATCGTTCCAGCGGTGTCGCTTTATCACTGACCACAATCTGGGCCAGCGGATTATGGTGCGCCGTCAGAGTCATGACCACTGGAGCGCTACCCGGCGGCAACTCCTCCGCGCTAGCGTTAGGTGCCGTCATTAAAACGAAGAAGCCTATGAACAGAGCCGCAAACTTTCCGTCGATTTTCAAATTCATGCCATGTTTCCTTCTTAGATCGGCGCGTCTCTTAAGGCTTTTTCAATGCAATTCAACCGTACATGATGCAAGAGCCGGTCGGTAGAAGTTGAATTGCACGTTAGGGTGCAACGCGAGTAGTGACATCGGCACTGCGGCGCTCGCCATGCGCTCGGCTACCATGAGGGTCGTCAATCGCATACCGAACGGAGTGTCGTGCGTGCCCGCGTGCCAGATGGAGACTTTCTCCGCTTGCCAAGTCTGCACGGGGCCGACGGTTACGGCTCGATCCGGGACAAGCGCGAGATGCCCGTTACCCGAAGTTCGTGCGTTTTGGATTAACGTAAGCGGATGAAGCTCGACTACGCGCGTGTTTAGCGCGAGGAACTCCTCCGGCGTCGGCACTCGCTCGGCGTAAGCACCCTCGCGACGCAGTGGATCATTGAAGGCCCAGTGCTTGGTTTCGCCCTGTCCTCCCTGCATCACCGCGCACCGCGCGTGCTCCCAACTCTTGATGTACTCCGCAGGATTGGCCTTGGGAAAGTGGATGTGCTCCTTCGGCATCGCCAATTCGGGCCGGATGCGATTGAAGCAAAGCTCCATGTCCGCCCGCGCAAAAGACAGCGGGTGGGTAATCGGAACCTCGCGCCCGCCCAGTACCCACTCGTCCATCCCCCAGAAGTGCGCATGCTTCAGTGATAACCCGAGTTCATTGACCAGCATAGCGACCAGAGGAAGTTGCTCGGTTGGACCAATAGGACCGCATATACCCACAGGATTGTCCGCCGAGCTCTGCCGCCAGGCATTGACGTATTCCATCGCTTCCGCCAGGTAAAATTCCTCAAGAGTGTCGTAAAATACGATGCGAAACCCCTCGCGCGACATCCCCGCGAGGTCCTCGGCGGACAGTTTTGCCGCGTCGTTAAGCAGTTCCTCGTTCAGAGTCGTGTAGTCCCACCAACCGGGAGCGATCTTGCTTATACGGTTGTGTGCGACGGGGCGGATTGGCTTTTCGTTCATGGCACCCGATACCTTCCTAGTTATTGCTGGCTGCGGTCACTCTTCGCTGCGGACTCCCTATCGCATAGCGACGTCGCGTAGGGTTCAACGCCAATCCAAGATCCCTGCCTTGCGGCGGAATCGTGAACAAGGTGAAGCAAACGGATGGTCTCGGCGGCGGAAGACCCGGAAGCTTCGTCGGGCGCCTCCCGACGCGCGACGCACCGCGCAAAGTAGCTGCATTCGGCGCGATACCCGTTCACTTCCGAGGACAGGTCTATCGCACTCCTCACATTCTCGTCATACTCTACAAGCGTGGGCTTCTGCTGGATGTCGTATTCCAACATTCCGCTCTCGAACAGTGCCCTGTATTTCATACGGAAAGGCACCGACCTCGGCATTTCGTAGCTTGCAAACGCGGTTACCGTGTACGGGGCATCGAACACCAGCGTTGTGAACACATCCGTGTACGCCTTATGGTCGCGTGTTCGCCCGCAGCAGGAAATTGCTCGTGGAAGCCCCAGAACATCCCTTGCGAAGTCGATATCGTGAACATGCAGGTCAAACAGCGCGCCACCGGACGCTTCCAGATTGCGAAACCAGTCTCCATCACTCCAGCCGGGCATTGGCGAGTAGCGCTCCATCGCCAAGTGCATCAGTGCACCCAGCCGACCACTGCGGATAGTGTCGCGCAAATAGATATACTCCGGCCAGAAGCGGATCACCTGCGCGACCATCAGAGGCACGCCTGCCGAATCCGCCTCGGCCACAAGCGCTCGGGCCCTTCGAAAATCGAGGTCGATGGGCTTCTCGCACAAGACCGGTGTTTGCTGCGCAATGGCGGCGCGGAGCAGCGACGCATGACTGGGCGTCGGTGTGCAAATATCGAGCGCGTGAATGCCCGCCTCGAACAGGGCGTCCAAACTGGTCTCGATGGCAACTATCTTGGAGTACTCGGCGGCCAATGATTTCGCTTGCGGCACGGTGTGCCGCAGCGTCAGCAGATGAATCTCCTCGACTTCGGGGATCTGCTGATAGGCTTGGCAGTGCGCTCGTCCCATAAACCCCGCGCCAACGACCCCTATTCTAAGCATGTAGCGGCCCTCATAATTGCGTCACCTCGACCAACTCCTTGAGCGTAGCGACGGTCAGCGCTTCTGCGCCCCTGGCGAAGGCGGCGGGATGACCATAGAACTTGAAAGCGTAGGCGACCTCATATCCGCCTTCATCCATCGCCTCGTCCGTCGGCAAGTAACCCACTATCGGCGAGGCATAACCGACGAGCGCGACGCAAAGCTCGGGGAAGGTCTCCTGTATAGCCAGTGCGGTCTCGGCAAAGACCTCGGCAGCGACGAAACACAGAACCACGTGTCCAATCCGCAGTACCTTGACGTCTAGCGGACACGTCCGGGCCTGGTTGCCTTCGGCCACTCCAATCTGCTCAGCGGTCCAATTGCGCAAGACACCCGCAATGTATCGCAGCATGAGCGGGTCGGGCTCCCGGCCCACTTCAACGTTCAAAATGTTAGAGAGTTCCTGCAATTCTCGCTGCGGCCCATGACCGGTCTCGGCGATCTGTTTCATGCCTTCGCCCATGGCGATGAGCTCGGAGAGGGGCAGTCCGGCCGCATAGGGAAGCGCAATACTTCGACCTGCAAGTCGGAATGGGGCCGGGTTTACCGGCGGCGACCATGCCGGTTGCTCCAATTCTTCCATGATTGACGATACGTTGCCCAGCATCTGCTCAACGCTCATGTCGCCTAACGGCGGATTGATGTTGCCGCAGCTTCCCTGAAGAAACATATAAGGATATCCATGCTTCGCGCTCAGTTGGCGACATAACTCGCCGGGGAAGTCTCCGGTGACACAATTTCCGCAGACGGTGCAGGGATGGGCGGCCCAGTGAACCAGACCCGCGACGGGAAGGCCATCCTCAGTCTCGAAGCGAAGAAGAAGCATGCGGGGCAACACAGGGCCGGCCTTGCGAACCGGCGTGCTTGGCTGTTCGGTCATGACTACGCGACCGTCGTCGAGAACGCGTCGCCGGTTGTAGGAATGTCCAGACAGCTCGATTTTCGCTACGCGCGCTTGGGCAAGGACGCACTGCGCACTGGCTTGCGCGGCAACGGAAGCAACGGCTTCACTGAGTTGGGCGATGTAGTCGGCCTCGATGACACCACAGCCCATCAGCTTCACCGCCGCCGGTGCACTGTGCGTGTGTGTGCAGCAAAACACCCTCTTCGCGCGCGGAACATCGAGCCCATCGACAGCGTCCAGGACCTCGTGCAGCCTCTCAGTCACCTCGGGCCCCAGCGCAAGCAGATCGAACGACAGAATGAGTACCCGCTCTTCCTTCTCTGCGACTATGAGCGCGTGCAGTCTCAGCGGATCGTGGATTTCCGCAAACGGCAGGTTCCGACGCGCGGCAAAACCGCACAGCGTCAACGCGCGACGTGGAGTGATATCGACTTGCGCACAACCGACGTTCATACGATTCTCACCTCCGCGAAGTCATCAGACGAAGGTATTTTTGAGGAGTTCACTCCGATTCTCCCAGACTTTCTCATATGCGCGCACAATGTCGAGCGTGTCCTCGTTAGTCCCGGAAAGCATGTCGTGAGTGATCCACATGCTCTCGGTGTGGCAGGCCCGCTCCGTAACCGGGCACTTCTCACGGTACTGGAGGAAGTCAGCTACGGGCGCGTTGCGGCCGAACTGATAGATCGACTCGGGACTGTTGAAGTCCATGCTCTGGAATAGAGGGTTTTCATACAATGGGAACGAGTACCCGCCAAAAACAGGCACACCCTCAGCAGCCAAAGCCGCGAGTACGAGACTCTTGGAAAGACCCTCCCACTTCTCCGGCAAGTAGCGAAGACAGAGGACGTAGTACACATCCTGCTCGGCCTCGGGATGCTGGCGCACGGGAAGGATCCCCGGCACCTCGGCGAGCCCCTTGCGCAGAACCTTCGCGTTGCGGCGACGTACCTCGTTTTGCGCGGGCAATTTCTCCAACTGAGACAGGAGCAGCGCGCCTTGCATCTCCGTCATTCGGTAATGCCACCCCAAACGGAAATGCTCGTACCATTTTCCCGTCCTGGTGCGCCCATAGTGACGCAGAGACCACGATGCGTCCGCCAACTCGGGGTCGTTTGTCGTGATCATGCCGCCTTCGCCGCACGTGAGCAATTTTGACTGCTGTAAACTGAAAATGCCGATGTCGCCCAGAGTCCCCGCAAACCGACCACCGCGCAACGATGCCCCGTGCGCATGCGCGGCATCCTCGATCACATGTAAGCCATGCTTGCGGGCGATGGTGTTGATGCTGTCAATGTCGCAAATGCATCCGCCGAAATGCACTGGGATGATCGCGCGCGTACGCGACGTGATGGCGCTTTCGATGCGGTCAGCGTCCAGGTTATAAGTCTCGGGGTCGATATCAACGTAAACCGGTATAGCTCCCGCATTGAGGATACACGTCGTCGTTGCAATAAATGTGTAGGGCGTGGTAATGACTTCATCGCCGGGCTTCAGGCCGAGTGCGCGGCACGCGATTTCGAGGCAGGCCGATCCGCTCGCCGTCGCATAGGCAAACTTTGCGTTGTGCATCTCCGCAAAGCGCCTTTCCCCCATCATGACACGCGAGGTGCCTTGGACCGTGCCCGCGAATTCGTCCGTCCCGTAGCTGTACATCCACCAGTTCCCGCTACGGACCACCTCCAGCACACTCTCCTCGTCTTCGCGGGAAACTTCGGGCCAACGTGGATAGGGAATCTGGCGAACCGGCTCGCCTCCATATAGAGCGAGCTTTCTCATCGGTTGATCCCTTTCTCTTCCACCCACGCGCGCAGTGCAGTTAGAAGTTCATCCGTCGTGATGTCGTACCCGAGGAAATGGACGCCTTGCGAACCGCCCGCGAGAGCCGCTTCGGCCAAGGGCGCTATCTCCTCCGGTCGCGTGCTTCCGTAGAAGCGCATACCGGTCACGATCTTTGTCCGCCCGCCCGCAGCGGCGACCGCACGCTGAGTCTCGAAACGTACAACGTCTGGTTCGTAGTGAACAATGCAGTAGATTTCATCCAGTACATCCGCATACTTCTTGTAACTCTGGATCGTCATCCAAGAGCGCGGCGATGTCATGTCATGGCCGAAGTGCGAGGGCGGCACGAAGGCGGCCTGAAGTCCGGCCTTGGGTTTGCAGGATTTCAACGCGCGCCGAATCTCGCCGACAAAGCTCACCGCCGTCTCAAAGCGGAATTGCAGAAGCTGGTAAACCAGCGGTTCCTCAAGCAGCAAAAGCGGTACTTCGGTGTCCCCCATCACTTTTGTGCCTTGGGCAGCCATGATATGTGAAGGAATGCTCAACGACTGGTTCGCAATCTCGATCGCCTTCAGCCGAATCTCTTCGAGGTCCACGTTCCTCTCTGCTGCGGCTGCTTTGCAGTGCTCACAGAAACACGCACTGCCGACAGTGCGCAGGGGCGCATCGAAAATGCCGCTAAACGCGCACTGTTCCAGCATGATCTGCGGGATCTTGTCCAGCATGAGATTGTCGAATGCATAGCGGGAGGCAAGGTCACGGACCATGGCGAGACGGTAAGCGCGCACATCCGGATTGTTGTAGCACATGAACAGACGATCTGCTGAACCGTAGAGGTTCTTCACCGCGATTTCAGGCATCTCCTGAACCAACCGCTCCCCCGCACAGACAGGGATGAGCGGATTGAACGCTAAGCCTTCGGCGTGCAAGGCCTTGCCCATCTCAGCCACCCAGTCTCTGCCCGCGAAGTCCTTGCTAAGGCCCGGTCTGATCGAGCAGTCGGCATAGAACGAAAGGTCAGGCTCGAAACAGATCCGGTCCGTCTCCAGCGAGTAGATCGCTTTGCTAGGATAACGTCGTTGGAGCAACCGATACCCGTGATACAAGCTTGTAAAAAAGAGGAGTCCCGTAGCACCGACCTTCTTCAGGTTTGCTGCGGTTTGGGCTGGACTCTCACCGTGGGCGGTTGGTCCAAACATCGACAGAACGACATCCATGACTATCTCCTCAATTCATTATTTCTGCAAACGCATTACTTGCCGTTGCAAAAGGGGGTCCGCCGCTACTGCCCTACTGGCAAAGCTTCCGGCGCATTTATCACGGGCTTTTCCGCGGACGGTTTTGGTGCGCCACGCTGCTCCTTAAGCTGATTTATCCATCCGGCGAGTCGTTCATCTTCGAACTGGGCTTGTTTGATGTTCTCTCGAGAATCCTGAATCAATTTCAGCATGCCCCGCGCCGTACTCTTCGTTTTCAAGGTACCTTGCGATTGAGCCTTGGTGACATTGCCTTCGATGCGCGTCAGCAGAGGCAAACCATCATTCACGATACCGGCAATTTGCGTAAGCTCCGCCAGAAACTGCTCCGACTGCGCATCGAACTCCGATTTCTTCAGTTGTTCCGCAGCCACGACCGCAAGCACGGGGGGCTTCAAGGTCTCCCCAATATAATTAACCAAAGGCTGGGAGTACTTCGTAATCGTTTTGCCATTCGTTACGACCCAGTCGCGTAGCACAAAGAGGTCCTTGGCCAATTCCTTGGATGCATCGACACCGAAGAAGCGCTGCTGCGCGCGTTGTTCCAGATTGGACGCAGCCAGGATGGGCTCCCAAGTGAGTTCGCGAAACGCGAATCCTGTGGCGGCGTACGGTAAGACGTCCGTCGGATAGGGGATCTCCTGGCAATAGTAGTCGGCCGTCGCGTAGCCCGGCTCGAACGCCGGTGAATATCCGGCGTAGCCCGAACGGGCAATCTTTTCGGATACTTGCACTATCTCGCCCAGCAGCCTCGAGTAAAACGGATCCCAGTGGGTCATCTTGCTCGAGAAGTAAGAACCCGGCAAACGCTCGCCCGTAGGACCAGGGAATTCCCAACTCCCGCGCACATCAAGGAATTCGAAACGCGGGTCACGCATCTCGGAAATAGCCTTGTAGAAAGCAACGTCTCTTTCATGTTCTTTATAGCCGACGTTTACACAAATGTTGACCTTGGGATGCTCTTGCCAAAGGTCGCGCGTGAATTCATGGATAAAGCTAATCTCATACTGCCCATACATCTTCGAACCGAACGTATCGATGTCCTTATTGCAGTACTCGCACATGCATTGACCGTGCTCGTCGCGTAATTCAAAGAAGAAACCGTCGGCTTCAGGCAGCGCCTCGATCATTTCCGTAAAGTATTCTTTGTGCCGCTGGCGCACCTCCGGAATAGCCGGGCACAGACCTCCCGCGCCGGTCGCCGTTCCATTGTTGGGTAGGCCTTCGCCCAAGTAATAAGCCGTGGACCAGGCAAACACGCCGCTGCCCAGATAGAACTTTAAGCCAAAGTCATGGGCTGCCTGCATCACCTCACGGATCTGAGCGACGGTGCGGATGTTGGTCCCTGTCGAGGCATCACGGTCAAATGTCCACGGGAACTTCTGACTGGGAAACATGCCTGACACCCAAAAATAGACGCGGTCCATACCGTCGCGGGCAAAAGACTCGAAGACACGGCGCCAGTCCTCGGGGGAGTATTTGGACACGACGCCGTACATGGAGAGACAGTAAACACCGCGCATGGCCATTTGCGGGCTTCGCAAGATCGGCGCGGGCATAAGCCAAACCGCCGTGCCGCGACCGTCGATGCACATATCTCGCAGCCATATCGCGCCGTTGTACACACCGCGCGGTGTCTTCCCTACCACTACCAATTGGGAAGCATCGCCGTTCTTCGATGGAACACACGCAAAACCGTGCTCATCGGCTCCATTCACACGCAGGGCTTCGGGATAAAGCTGCTCGAAGTCCGGTCGCCATTCGCGAATCGCTTTGAGCGTTCCTAAAACGACGCAGGCACCGCCGGGAAGGTCTTTAGACGTTGGTAAGACACGCACCCGGTTCAGGCCGGTACCCACCCACTCCCGAATAGGCGCGTCAATGGCATCTGCGGCACGGTCAAGGATGTCACCTGACTGTCCTCCCAGGACCACAACCGAGGACACGACTTTGCCTTGTTCAATAAGCATAAACGAGTCCTTCGGCTGCCCCATGTCCGCGGCGAACGCCGCGACGGACATATACAAAGCGGACAGCCTAATGGCTAACCCCGAAACCAACCGCCAGACTGCGGCAACGTGCTGTCGTGTCATCCCTCGATTCCCCATCCCCAGTTGGCGACCAGCTGGTCAAAACCTATTCTTTGGTGTCTCCAAATGTCCGCTGCTCAAGCACACTCATGTAACGCCCAAACATTCGCCAGAAAACAAGCATCAAAACGAGCCCAACTGCACCGATCTTCAGGGCAAACATGAACTTTCCGACAAACAGATTCGAGAGGACAAAAACTGCCGCCGCCGCCCATGCGGTTCCAAGCACTGCAATCCCGAATCCCTTAATAATCAAACTGCGGTGGGCGTGTTCATCCGGAATACCAAGTTTCTTTCGGATAGGCCCCCACCATCCGAGGGGTTGCGCGCGGCGATAGAATTCCATGAGGATCTTCTCGTCCTGAGGCGGCGTCAGCAGTGTTACGCTGACCCACAGCAAGGTCGTGAGGGCCATGGCAGCCAGAATCGCGTACCACTCTGTGATTGTTCCCCACCCATTCTTCTCAAAGGTCGGAGCGACGACAAACCGTATGAGGACGAAGATTACCGGGCCTCCAAACGAAGCAGACAGGCGGCTGTAACCGTTAAATCGCCACCACCACCACTGTCCCCAGTTAGCCGCGTATTCGGCCGCGCTCAGGCCTACGAGGAATATGGCAATCGTGATGATGCTGGAACCTTTGTAGGCAACGAACACGGACAACGCACAAATGGCAACCACGAATATGCGCCCAACGCGAACATAGTGATTCTCGGTCCCTTTTCGGTGGATGAACCTGCGATACAGGTCGCTTGTCGCGACCTGCGAACCGAAATTGTAGTTTGCGCTCAACGTGGACATCAGTGCGGCCATCAGCGCAGCAACCGCCAGTCCGAGAAAAGCGGGCGGCAAATACGTCTGGAGCAACAGGCCATATACGGTCTCGCGCACGCTGCGGGTGGCTGTATGCAGTTCGGGCCACTTGGCAATGGCTACAAGACCGGGTAGCGTTATCGTAACGAGTAGAAGCCATAAAACGCACTCGGTCCAGACAAACATCTTGGCGGAGTCGCGGTATGTTCGGCACGAGAATACCCGCTGTCCTTCCATGGCGCTTCCCATCGGTGCCACGTCGCCTCCATAGCCAATTCCCGTCCCCAGAAACAGAATCAAAATCGCTGCCATCCCAAGTTCGGGGTGGTCAAACGGTGGTAGGCTGCCTGTCACATCCGGACCGGCCGCCTGGGTAAGCTTGGCCAGCAGCTCCGCTGGCCCGCCGATTTGCACTAGCCCGAATACGCACAGCGCGATTCCGGAGAAAATCATCACGGTCGTGTGAAGAATGTCCGTCGCCACGACCCCCAAGTACCCCGACATAAGCACGTAGACCAGTACCATTGGGATTACGATCGCGAAGGTCTCTGTTTTGTCCCACCCGAAGACCGGTTCGGTGACCTTACTCATTCCAAGCAGTCCAGTTCCCGACCAGGCCACCACAGCGATGAATGCGCTGCGAAATGCGATCCAACCCCGGACTGCGGACCCCGCCCTGCCAGGAAAGCGAAGCTCATAGAACTCGGGAGCGGTGAACAGGTTCAGTTTTCGCCAGAATATTGCAAAGAGGGTACCGGCAATCATGAATGCCAGCCCGAACCGAGCGATGTAAAACCAGCCAATGAAAAGACCCGTGCCGACGGTCCATGCGATATAAGCGGGGGCCACGTCGGAGTTCATGCACGCCGCCGCGTAGGAAAATCCGTTGGCCCAGCCCGGCAGCCGGCGGCCTCCAAGAAAGTAGCCTTCCATGTTCTTGGCCGAGTAACGCTTGAGAATATACCCCAGCACCAACACCGCAGCCATATAGGCCACGATAACGGCAATATCGACCGCTTCTGCCTTGCCCGTTGCCTGCATACCCCCATCCTCTATCTGTGCTGTCCTCACGCACCTCGCAGAGTTCCTGAAAAAGAAAGCTTCTCGGGCCAACAAAAGACTACCCAAGACGTCTGCCTGCGATTTTGCGCCTCGCATGAGGACCTATTCACTGTGCGTTAAAAGGTTTTATCAGTTTAAATTGTCGCTTGTCAAGCACCAAATCGACCGACATGTACACACTTCTCATCCCGTCGCCGTTTCAGTAACTTAAGCCCCGGCTGCTTCCCGTCCTCCCTAGGTCGAATCCTTTTTCCATCTAATTGCCCATAGGGAGTGCCTTGAAGCGAGTATCAATTACCACCACCAACGAATCCGGGTTTATGCGAATCAGCCCAGCATCAAATAACGTAAGCAAGTCCGAACGCATAAGGAGTCCGTTGTCGAGTTCATTTATGCCGAACCCAGCGTGCGGCAAGATATGAACAGCCTCAAGAACCTCGGAAGGCCCATGCTTGGAGATTACGCACCGATTGCCATAGGCGACCAGTAGGTTCCTTCTGAAAGCTGCCTGTCCCCGGCGACCCCTGGCGGCAAACTCTTGGAGTTCCTCAGGGCATCATTTGCAGCATCTTCAAAGTCGACCTAGGTGGTTTTGGGAGAGTCCAGTGCTGTATTTCGCACAAGCTCAGTAAGCCGCTGGGGCCTATTAGGCGTAATCAGAGAATTCGATTACTACATTAGTTTGAGAATTCTACGGTCTAAAGAGATAGGGTTCTTCTTCAACCAGTCTTTACAGACCTCTTCTTTGGAGGTAAGGCATCTATATTGAATCACCCCACGCACCTGAAAAGCCCTGCCAGACCAATCCTCTCCACGCCACAGGACTCTTGGGGCTTCGTCTTTTTCCAACGCCTCAGCACGACTCGTCAGTTCACCAAGACCCACGATCCCAGATACTGCCATCTGCAAACCTGTCGCCTTCCGTATAACAACGTGGCCTCCAGGCATCATCTTCTCCACAAGATGCTATTGCCGAACTGTTGAGACAATAGTCGAACATTGCCGAAAGTAAGTATCAATGTCGAACGTGTCGAGATTGGCTTGAATTATCCAGCGTTTCATCTCTTGCATTCTGATGGTTCTTGATTCGATGAAGACTGAGCTGTTTAGGAAGATACGTATACCATCGAGCCTGGTCTTTAGGCGAATGAGACGGAGCAATGCTGACACTGTGAGGCTCACTTGGCAGCGAGATGAACGTACAGACTTAACTGGAATTCGATACAAGGTAAGGCCCGATGTGTGGTGTGGACTGGAGAAGGAATCCATCGAGTCGGGCATATGGCGGGCTTACGACGTCAAAATCACCGTAAATTTGATTTCAGTGAGAAACCTATAAGCATTCTGGAATGAATGCATAAGAATGGTCGGGGCGACTGGATTTGAACCATCGGCCCCCTGAAGCAAAAGCAGGTGATACAGTCGCACAAGTAGTTGAACCGAAAGACGTTACACAACCGAATTCCTGCGATTACACCGGAGATTACACCAACGCACCGGGAAACGTCGAATCAAACCGGCTCGAAGTGCTTGCGGCGGCGCTCCGCAGTCTGACTGCGGATGAACGAAACGCACTGATACACATGCTTGGGGAGTATCCCGCGCCCAGCGGTGGGAATGCGGATACCAATACATCCGAAACGGGACCATGAGGGTAGGGGGATCGGATTCTCCCAAAGCCATGCAATGGACCGACGCGCAAATGCGGAACACGAGGGCGAGGGTTAGAGTTTCCTTGGTTCTCGGTCTGCTATGGAAAACATGCTTCATGGATGACCGGCGAATCGCCAAATCTCAATTCATGCTGCATTAGTTCTTGCAGACCACAACAGTACCGATATAGTCTCTCAGCGGGGACTAGGTAGCGCAACCGAAAGCGGCGACCTTGGCCGTTGTCCCCGCTTCATTCAAGGGCAAACTAAAGGGGTTTGCATGCATGTCTTATTCCGAATTCCTGCATTCCGTGAAGTGCCTTGCCAAACGCATGAGAGAAGAGCAGCCATTCGACAAGCTGGACCCGCTCATACGGCAAATCGAAGAAATGGCAAGATCACTGGGGTTGCCTGTCCCATTGATCGTAGAGAAGGAGATACACTTCGGGGAGAAGAAGCCGTCCAAAGCGGGGGTACCCTGCGGCATATTCACTGAGGCACATGTATATGACTCAGCACTGAAGAAAACGGAGCGGCACGAAGTCGATAAGATGTACTTTTGGCATAACAGCTATCGAGAATCGCACCCTGCCGCAATAGCGAAAGAACTTGGTAATTCGAGCTTTCAAAATGCGGTGCGCCATCTCATCTATCGAGAAGCGGAGATTGCTGAAGTCGAAGCGGAGATTGCTGAAGTCGAAGGGGATCAGCGGGTGATACATGATAAGGGCATGAGTCCGGAGCATATGGAGGCCCGAAATGTGGTAGCAAACCGGCTCGAAGAATATCTTGAACTATGCAAAAGAACCCCGCTTACTGAAGCCCTACCACCTACATCTAAGAAGCGCAAACCGGGAAGAAAGCCGCTTTCCCCTGAACAGGCCAGTCTCTACATGAAGATTGTCAATCTTCGCAAGGAAGGATATTCATACGACAACATAGTCGATACTCTGAACGCGGACAAAAGCCGGGGAGCGATAAAGGTATCAAAGGATACTGTTGGAAAGGCTATCGATTGGGGTAGAAAGCAACAGAGGAAAAAGCAAGCACAGCACTAGGCACGCTCGCCGTTTTGGTATCGTGTCAAGTACTTTCAATTTATCCGTGACGCGAGACCAAACCATACAAAAGCTGGCATTAGAGACACTTGCTGTGCAAGCACTCGGATAAATCATAACGGAAGAATCTTTGAGAAATTATCTGTCTGAATCGCATCGATGATCTGTGTACGGCAAGCATAGGGCTTGCCGACAGATTGGAGAATCAGCAGATGCGAATCGAACAGACAGACCCATCTCCCAGGCTCCTAGACGTGCGCGGCGTGGCCGCGCTGCTCGACTGCTCCCCGCGCCACATTTACCGAATGTCCGATGCCGGACGCATGCCCGCGCCGATACGCATTGGCGCGCTCGTACGGTGGCAACGCGCCGCCATTGACGCATGGCTCGCCGACGGGTGCCCGCCGATGCGCGTACCGAAAGGCGGTGCCCGATGACAACAATGGAACGGCAAGACGCGGCAGAAGGCGAACGACTGAAGCACGAAGAATTCGAGTTGCTTTCGGTCACCCGCGAATACTACATCCGGCGAGGGCGGCGGGCGTTGCTTCGGCATTTGATGCTCACCGGGCAAGCCACGGCGGACGTGGTACGGGATGCGGTATCCCTTCCGCCCGATATTGACCCTGTTCTCTTCGGGGCTGTCCCCAATGCGCTGGCACGGGCGGGGATTATCCGCCGTATTGGGTTTGCCCCTTCGACCCGGCGACAGCGACACGGGGCACATATGGCCGTCTGGGAGCTGGCAGACCATGACGCCGCGGCGCGCTGGCTGCGGGACTTCCCAGAACCAGCGCACCCCGACGCGGCCCCCAAAGCCGACAGCAAGGAATCCCAGATATGAACACGCCAAAATCGTTGACCGAAATCCTGCAAGGGCACCGCGAAGACATACAGCGCGCTTGGGACACAACCGAAGCGGCTCAGGACTTTGCGCCGTTGCCCGCGGGCACCTACATTTGCCGAATCGTATCGGGCGAACTGTTTGAATCGAAGAACGGGAAACCCGGCTACAAGCTGACATTCCGCGTACTCGAAGGTGAATACGCGGGGCGGATGATCTGGCATGACGTGTGGCTCACCCCGCATGCCTTGCCAATGGCAAAGCGCGACTTGGCGCGGTTGGGCGTTTCGGCGCTCGTGCAATTGGAGCGACCGCTACCGCAGGGCATGCGCACCGCGGTAAAGCTGGCACTGCGGCGCGACGATGACGGCACCGAACGAAACCGGGTGCGCTCGTTTGAAGTGCTAGGGATCGATGCGCCGGACGTGGACCCCTTCGCACCGCAGGACACCCAGGCGGTACAAGACGGCAACACCAGCGCGCCGGGGGCACCTGTTCAAGCAAACCTGATACCGCCGGACCCGGCAAGAGCGGTGTCACGCTATGAGTAACGAAACCTACCGTTATGGGTTTCGCATTCTCGGACCGTGCAGCGGCGAGCGGCGCTTGGTTGACGCCGCCGCTTTCGGCGGCTACGCACAATGCGACCCAAGAGCAGAAATACACCGCGAAGCGTACCTATCCGCGTTTCAATTCGGCGGTGAATTCGCAGAACAATTGCGCCGCACCGGCACCACCAAGGGCTACAGCGGGACGTGCTGGACGGCATGGCTTTGGTTCGACATTGACCGCGACAGCGATTTACCGCGGGCGCTGGATGACACCCGGCGGCTTGTGGTGCGATTGACCGGGCACTATGGCATGACGCCGGAATCCCTGCTCGTGTTTTTCAGCGGGGCAAAGGGCTTTCATGTGGGCATACCTTCGGCGCTCTGGACGCCGGAACCCGGCACGGACTTTCACACGGTGGCGCGCCGCATGTGCGAAGCAATTGCGGATTCCGCGGGCGTGGTGATTGACAGCGCCGTCTATGACCGGGTGCGGGCCTTTCGCGCACCGAATTCACTACACCCGCGGACGGGACTGCACAAGCGCCACATAGACGCAGACGCGGTGCTTGCGCTGTCTGCTTCGGCGGTGCTCGATATGGCGCGGTTGCCGGAACCCTTCGAGATGCCCGCGCCGGACGCGGGCACATTCTCGTTTGCGCTGGCCGGTGAATGGGAAGCGGCACGCAATCAGGTATCCGCCAATTCAGAGCGGACCAAGCAACGCCGGAACACGCCGGACGGCGCACAAAGATTGAACCGGGCAACCCTTGAATTCATTCGGGACGGCGCGGCGAATGGCGAGCGGCATATCCGGCTGTATAGCGCCGCGGCAAACCTGCGGGAATTCAATTGCCCGGTGGCGCTGGCACACGCACTGCTCACGGAAAGCGCGCTTGATTCGGGGATGACACCCACCGAAGTGCGCCGCCAAATCGAATGCGGTTTGAATGGGGGTGCGGCATGAGCACGGCGAACTACTGCACGGCATTGGACGCGCTCGAATTGTGGCGCGATGACGTGTTGACCGGGGCACCGCCGGTGCTTTACCCCGTTGGCCGCGGCGAACTGGAACGAATCGAGATTGGGCCGGGCCTTGTCACGTTGCTGGGCGGCGCGCCCGGTGCGGGCAAGACGGCGCTTGCCATGCAATTCGTGATTGACGGTTTACGGCTAACGCCGGGGTTGCGTGCGCTCGTGTGCAATATCGAGATGCGCCCGGCGGCACTGCTTGACCGGCAATTGGCGCGGCTATCGGGAATCGACCTTACCACGATCCGATACCGGCGCTTCGGACCCGAACACGCGGACCGGCTCGACCAGGCGATCAACACGCTGGCGGCGCTGGCGGACCGGCTTTGCTTTGTACGTCCCCCATTCGACTTGGGAAACGCCGCGGCTTCTGCGGACGCATTCGGGGCTAACCTGCTCGTGCTTGATTACATTCAGCGAATCGCGCCGCCCGGCGACCATGCGGACAAGCGCGGCTCTGTAGACGCCACCATGAACTACCTGCGGCAATTCGCGGACGCGGGCGTTGCGGTGCTCGTGATTTCGGCGGTTGGACGCGGGAAAGACAGACAAGGCCGAAGCAGCTATGACGCGGACGCGCTCAGTCTTGCATCGTTCCGCGAATCAAGCGAGTTGGAATTCGGCGCGGACTCTGCATACATCATTGCGCCGGACGGCGGGCACGATGACGCCGGGGTAACACTTCGGCACCTTAAAGACCGGCACGGCGAATTGCGGGACTTTCACTTACGCTTTGACCGCAAGCGTCAATCTCTCACGATTGACGCCATGCCGGAGACGAAAGCGAAGCGGACCGCGCTGCAATCGACCCTGCGAAACATGTGGGCACCGGCGGGAAATGAGGAATCGGAACCATGAAGGGCGCGCCAATTCTCGAAGGGGCGGACGTGCTGGAACCGCTCGAAGCAAACCCGCCACCGAAGAGCAACTCGAAGGCAATACGCCACACCGGGAACCGCTTCGCGGTGCTGAATACGTTTGTTGACTTCGCGCTTGCTACAGTGGAACGTACAGACGCCGCGGTGTGGCTCGTGCTATACCGAGATACCCGCCGGGATGGTATTGCGCGGACAAGTAAGACTGCGATTGCCCGGCGCGCCGGTGTCGGCATTCGCACGGTTGCGCGGTCCGTCAAACGGCTCGAAGCAAGCGGACTGCTTCGAGTGGTGCGGCGTGGTGGCCTCAACCGTGGACCTTCGGCATACCGCGTCCAAGGGGTGCCGAATGAATAGTCTGCATTGGACTGAAACCCCTTTTTTCTTGGAACCTTCGATAGAGGGCACGGCGCAATTCATGCGCGTCCGGTTCAAGGTGATATTGTCTTGTCTCGCACACACCGGGATAGGGGGTGCAAATCTCTACAGAGCAGACCGCCGACAGCGCGACAAAGCAAACAACACATGAAACCAAGAATGATAATTGATTATCAAGTAGCACTGGTGCCATATCGTGGCACAAGCACTGGTGCCAAACCGCGCCATTTACCGGTGCCAATAGGTGGCACATATCCCATAAGGGACCATAAGGCGGGTGCGCAATCAGCGGCGCTCACGCGCCTTGCGCACCCGCTACAGAACAGTGTTGACTCTGGAACACCCGGCGGAGATAATTATCACATGACAAAGAAACGAGTACAGAGCATTACAGAGACACTCAGGGCGGCAATCGTCGAATCGGGCGTATCGCACCGAGCGATTGAAACTGCAACCGGCGTACAGCGGGCGTCTATCATGCGATTCGTGCGGGGCACGCAATCACTACGGCTCGATATTGCGGACCGCCTGGCGGAATTCTTCGGCATTGAATGCCGCAGGAAAGGCGAATAGGACAATGGGCAGTATCTACCGGCGACGATTCACGCGCCCGTTACCCGACGGTGCCCGAATCGAAAGAACGAAGAATAGAGCGGTTGCCGTGTGGACCGATACCGCGGGAAAGACCCGGCGGCAAACCGCAAAGCAGATAAAGGGCGGCGAATGGCGGCTCGTTTATGAGTCTGCATTCTGGTTTGCGAAATTCCGCGGGCCGGACGGGGTGCTCGTGGAACGTCCCACCGGCTGCAAGACGCTGGACGCGGCGCGCTCCGTGCTTGCGGACCTTGAACGAGAAGCAGAGCGGCAACGCATTGGGGCGGTGTCACCACAAGAACGGGTAATGATCGAACATGGCAAGCGCCCGCTACAGGACCACATTGACGATTACGTTGCGGCGCTCAGGGCGCGGGGCGTCACCGGCAATCACGCGGATGAGCGGGCGCGCTATCTGGGCTTCATGAAAGACGGGTGCGGCTGGAACATTCTGAGGGATGTGAACCGGGCCGACTTCGAGAAATGGATCGGACACCTTCGCAGTGAAAACACCGGGGCGCGGGCGCTAAACGTGCGGCTTGCTTCGGGCAAGGCATTCTGTAACTGGCTCGTGCAAACAAACCGACTGACACAGAACCCGCTTATTGGTATTCGAGCGGCTAATGAAAAGGCGGACCGGCGGCGGGAACGGCGCGCTCTTACGCTCGAAGAATTGGCGGCATTGATTGACGCCGCGGAAAAGCGCCCGCTTGACCGGCGCGAAAACGGGAACCGTGGGAAAGAACCGGCAGAACTGTCCGAGCGCACCCGCGGCGTTTACGCGGCGAAAGGCAAAGAGCGGGCAACCGTATACCGCGTACTTGCGTTTACAGGGTTGCGGTTTGGCGAATTACGGAGCATTACAGTTGGACAAGTGCGGCTCGAAGCGAATCCGCCGCTTATCGTCTTGCACGCGGCGGATGAAAAAGCCCGGCGCGGCGCTCAGATTCCGCTAAGGAAAGAGCTTGTTGCGGCATTACGGGAACACCTTGCCGACAAGCTGAAAGCGGCACAGCGGGGCGCACAGGAAGCGGGCAAGCCTATTCCGCTGGCGCTTTCACCAGCAACGCCGATATTCGACCTTCCGCGCTCTATGAAGAAGGCATTTGACTTGGACTTGGTGGCGGCGGGACTGGCAACCCGCGACAAGGAAAAGCGAATTCACAAGCGCGATATGCACGGGCGCACATTGGACATTCACTGCTTGCGCCACACCTACGCAACCATGCTTGCGCAAGCGGGCGTACCGCTCCAACAGACGCAACGCCTAATGCGGCACAGCGACCCCAAGCTAACCGCGGGCGTCTATACGCACCTTACCGTGTTAGACGGCGCGGCGGCGGTGGCGAAATTGCCGGGCCTACCCGCACCTGAAAAGCGGCAAGAATCACTGGCTGCGCAAGCCAATTCGATTACACCACCGATTACACTAACCACAGGCAATTGTGGTGTAATCGAAGCAATTCCAGACCATTCCGCTACACAAAAGCAGAACAGCGAACAAAACAGGCGCACATGCAGATCGGCCAATAAATACGCGGGTTTTAGGGGGATACAGGGATTTGATAAATGGTCGGGGCGACTGGATTTGAACCAGCGGCCCCCTGCTCCCAAAGCAGGTGCGCTACCGGGCTGCGCCACGCCCCGACACGAGGATGGTTAGTTTAGCACATTGAGGATTGACGGGCCAACT